>NZ_JBJXIB010000031.1:0-44881 GCF_046115965.1 Janthinobacterium sp. CG_23.3
GGCGGGGCGGTTTTGGTGGCATGCACGCATGATGCGTTATCCACGATTCGTTTACAACAACTTTCTACGCTGTACGCTCAGGCTGAATAGTCACAGCAAAACTTGCGCTGCCTGATCAATGCGACCAAGGTATACAACATCCAGTTCGGCCATATCCCCGAGGAAGTGTGGCGGGGGGAGACGTTTTCCAGCGCGCAAGAGTTCCAGGAGTGCCATGTCCGCTGCATGCCAGATCAGGCGCTGAGCGATGATGTTCAGTTCACGACGCTGCATTTCGAACTGCGCGAGGTGTTGGCGGAAGCGGCAAAACGCGCGGGGTGAATGAAGCGGCCCGGCAACGCCGAAAAGCCGGCGGGGTAACGCCGAAGCCCCCTCCCCGTACCCTCCGCTACACCAGATGCGCGGCGGCCCGCTCGCCGCTGTCGAGCAGCGGCGCCGCGCTCGACTCGCGCACCACCAGCTCCGGCTTCAGGCGGATGTCGAGCACCGGCGCGTCGCGCGTCTCGATCCTCTGCAAGATCAGGCGCGCCGCCTCCACGCCCATGCCGTGGTGGCGGATGCGCACCGTCGTCAGCGGCGGGCGCACCATGTCCATGAAGGGCACGTCGTTGTGGCCGACCACCGAGACGTCCTGCGGACAGCGCAGGCCCAGTTCGGCGAGCGCGTCGTAGCAGCCGATCGCCAGCAGGTCGTTGCCGGTCACCACCGCCGTGGTCCGCGGCGCGCGCCGCATCAGCTCCAGCAGCGCCGCCTTGCCGCACTCGCGCGTGTGGCCGCTGCTCTCGCACACCGTCACCCCGGCCGCGTCGATGCCGCTGGCCTGCACCGCCGCGACGAAGCCGAGCCGGCGGAAATGCCCGGTCGACAAGGCGTCCAGCCCGGCGATATGGCCGATGTGGCGGTGCCCCAGCGCCAGCAGGTGCTGCACCGCCAGGCGCATGCCGTGGCCGTCGTCGCTGATGACGCAGGAGGCGATGCCGCTCTCGTCGCGCCGGTTCACCGTCACCAGCGGCACCCGCTGCTCGACGCACATCTTCACCACCGGGTCGTGGCGCCGCGCCGTTGCCAGGATCAGGCCGTCGACTTGCTGCCCCAGCAGCAGGTTGATGACGAAGCGCTGCTCTTCCTCGTCGGCGCCGACGTTGGCGACGATGGCCTGGTAACCGTGCTTGCGCAAGCCCTCCTCGATGCCGGTCAGGATGGGCGGGAAGACCGGGTTGGTGATGTCGGGCAGCACCACGCCGATGATGTTGGACTTGCGCGTAACCAGCGTCGAGGCGGCCCGGTTGGTGCGGTAGCCGAGCCGGCGCGCCTCCGCCAGGATGCGTTTTGCCACCTCGGCGCTGACCTTGCCGCGGGTCTCCGGATTCATCACCCGCGAGACGGTCGACAGGTGGACGCCGGTGGCCCGTGCTACATCGTTCAACGTGGCGGCTTTGGTTGTCATGTGCCTTTCAAACTGCAATAAAGTGGCCGGAACCGGCAAAAACGCCCCGGCCGCGCGGCGGCCGTCCAGGCAAGCGTTTGCGTAACACGCGGCAAAAAATGAATTTCTTTTCCGCCATTATCTGGTAAATTCCATGTTACACGGCGTGCAAACGCTTGCATAAAACGCTGCAAAACCATTCATTTTAACCCGGCCGCGCGCCGCTTACCAATATTCTCCTATGCCTACATCGAACACCCCGCTGCACGCCGTTCCCGCCGCCGACAAGCTGTCCCTGAAGGACGCCGCGCTGGCCTACCATGCGCTGCCGCGCGCCGGCAAGATCTCGGTGGTGCCGACCAAGCCGCTGGACGACGCGCGCGCGCTGACGCTGGCCTACTCGCCCGGCGTCGCCTACGCCTGCGAAGCCATCGTCGAAGACCCGCGCGCGGCCGGGCGCTATACCTCGCGCGGCAACCTGGTGGCGGTGATCACCAACGGCACCGCCGTGCTGGGCCTGGGCGACATCGGTCCGCTGGCCAGCAAGCCGGTGATGGAAGGCAAGGCCTGCCTGTTCAAGCAGTTCGCCGACGTCGACGTGTTCGACATCGAGCTGGCCGAGAACGACCCCGACCTGTTCATCGACACCGTCTGCCGCATGGAGCCGACCTTCGGCGGCATCAACCTGGAAGACATCAAGGCGCCGGACTGCTTCTATATTGAACAGCAGTTGCGACTGCGCATGAACATCCCGGTCTTCCACGACGACCAGCATGGCACCGCGATCATTGTCGCCGCCGGCATCCTGAACGGCCTGGAACTGGTCGGCAAGGAAATCGGCGCGGTGCGCGTGGCGGTCTCGGGCGCCGGCGCCGCGGCGATCGCCTGCCTCGACCTGCTGTGCTCGCTCGGCCTGAACAAGCAGTTGCTGAAGGTCTGCGACAGCCAGGGCGTCATCTACCCGGGCCGCGACGCCGACATGGAGCAGAACAAGGCGCGCTACGCCAACGACACCAGCGACCGCTCGCTGGCCGACGCCATGGTCGGCGCCGACGTCTTCATCGGCGTCTCCAAGGGCGGCGTGGTCAGCGCGGCGATGGTCGAGTCGATGGCCGGCCACCCCTTGATCTTCGCGCTGGCCAACCCGAACCCGGAAATCTCGCCCGAGCTGATCCACGCCACCCGCGGCGACGCCATCGTCGCCACCGGCCGCTCGGACTATCCGAACCAGATCAACAACGTGCTGTGCTTCCCCTACATTTTCCGCGGCGCGCTCGACGTCGGCGCCACTACCATCAACGAGGAAATGAAGCTGGCCTGCGTGCGCGCGATCGCGCAACTGGCCAAGGAGCCGCTGCCGGGCCAGACCGAGAGCGCGCTGACGCCGCTGCAACTGATCCCGTCGCCGTTCGACCCGCGCCTGCTGCACCGGGTCGCGCCGGCCGTCGCGCTGGCCGCCGTGTCCTCGGGCGTGGCAACGCGTCCGATGGTGACGGTGCCGGCGCTGTAAGCGCTCCGTCCCGACCCAGGGCGTCACCCCGGGGCCAGACCGGAAGAGCTCTGGCCTTCGCGCCGCGGCGCCGGCTGCCCGCCCCCGGTTTCCCGCTGCCGTCCCCGGCACTTCATTTTCTTCCCCTTTTCCGGCCCGTTTGCAACAGGCGCGCCGGCTATCTGCTGCAAGCTTGAGCCACATCTGATGGGCCCGCCGCCGGCGTTGACAGCGGCGTACGCCGATGCGACTCTAAAAATCCTCTAGGAAATATTTGATGCGGGCGGCCGGGTGCGCCCGCGCCCCCGTGCGCGCGGCGCGCGGCCCGACGCTGGCCATTGGAGAAAAACGATATGAGTGCTGCAAAGATGAAAGTGGCGACCCGCCTGGGCATCGGCTACGGCCTGGTGTCGCTGTTGCTGGCCACGGTGACCTGGCTCGGCGTGAACCGCATGGGCGCCATGCGCGAGCAGATGGACGAGATCACCAAGGTCAACGCGGTCGAGTCCCGGCTGGCGGCGACGATGGATTTGACGGTGACCGAGCGCGCGCTGGCGCTGCGCAACCTCATTTTGCTCAAGGACGCGGGCGAAATCCAGGTCGAACTGGCGCGCATCGACGTCCAGGCGAAAGCCTACGCCGCCGCGCAGGAGCAGCTGAGCCGGATGTTCGCCGCCCGCTCCGACAGCGCCGCCGAGCGCAGCGCGCTGCTCGACAAGGTCAAGCTCGACGCGGCGCTGGCGGCGCCGTTGATCGTCAGGGCCGCCGAGCTGGGGCAGGCGCAGCAGGGCGAGCAAGCCTACCAAGTGCTGCGCAACGAGTTGCGGCCGGTGCAAAAACGCTGGTGGGAGTCGCTGCGCGCGCTGGTCGCGCTGGAAGACAAGATGAGCGCCGACGCCGCGCTGGCGGCCGAGCGCACCTACACCGGCGCGCGCGCGCTGATGCTCGGCTTCGGCCTGCTGGCCCTGCTCACCAGCGTGCTCGCCGCGCTGTGGGTCAGCCGCAGCCTGTTGCGCCAGCTCGGCGGCGAACCCGACTACGCGGCCGAGATCGCCGGCCGCATCGCCGGCGGCGACCTGGCGGTGCAGATCAGCACCGCCCGCGGCGACCAGTCCAGCCTGCTGTTTGCGATGCGCGCGATGCGCGACAGCCTGGCCCACATCGTCGGCCAGGTGCACGGCGGCACGGCGGCCATCGCCACCGCCTCGCGCCAGATCGCCTCGGGCAATATGGACCTGTCGGCCCGCACCGAGCAGCAGGCCAGCTCGCTGGAGGAAACCGCCTCGTCGATGGAACAACTGACCTCCACCGTCAAGCAAAACGTCGACAGCGCGCGCCAGGCCAACGCGCTGGCGCTGTCGGCCTCGGACGTGGCGGTCAAGGGCGGCGCCGTGGTCGGCCAGGTGGTGCAGACGATGGGCTCGATCAACGCCTCGGCCAAGAAAATCGTCGACATCATCGGCGTCATCGACGGCATCGCCTTCCAAACCAACATCCTGGCGCTGAACGCGGCGGTCGAGGCGGCCCGGGCCGGCGAGCAGGGCCGCGGCTTCGCCGTCGTCGCCAGCGAGGTGCGCAACCTGGCGCAGCGTTCGGCCGCCGCCGCCAAGGAGATCAAGACCCTGATCAGCGACTCGGTCGAGAAGGTCGAGGTCGGCAACCGCCTGGTCGAGCAAGCCGGCGCCACCATGGACGAGGTGGTCTCCAGCGTACGCCGGGTTACCGACATCATGGGCGAAATCATGGCCGCCAGCCAGGAGCAGGTGGCCGGCATCGAGCAGATCAACCAGGCCATCACGCAGATGGACGGCGTGACCCAGCAGAACGCCGCGCTGGTCGAGCAGGCCGCCGCCGCCGCCGAGTCGCTGCAGGACCAGGCCGGCGCGCTGGCGCAGCTGGTCAGCGTGTTCCAACTCGACGAGGCCAGCGCCGCCGCGCTGGCGGCCCCGGCCGCGCCGGCGCCCCGCCCGGTGCGCCAGGGCAACGCCGGCGCCCATGCCGCGCGCGCCGCCGCGCCGGCCGGCGCAGCCGAGGCCCGCGCCGAGTCGCGCCACGCGCCGGCGGCGCCGGCGCCGAAGCGCTTGCTCAACGCCGCGGCGGCCGCGCCCGACGACTGGGAAGAGTTTTAAGGCGTCCCGGGTCGACGGCCTGCGCCTAGGCCTACGCGCAGGCCGGCGCGGCGGCGGCGGCGCAGACGCGGTTGCGTCCGCCCAGCTTGGCCGCGTACAGCGCCTTGTCGGCCGCCTCCAGCAGGCGCGCCGGCGCGCCGGCTCCGCGCCGCGGCAACAGCGCCGCCACCCCGGCGCTGACGGTGACGACGCCGGCCGGGCTGCCGCGGTGGCCGATGCGCAAACCCTCGATCGCCGCGCGCACCCGCTCGGCCAGCGCCAGCGCCTCGTCCAGCCCGGTGTCGGGCAGTAAAATCCCGATTTCCTCGCCGCCGTAGCGCGCCGCCAGTTCGCCGCGCCGCCCCGGCATCAGCGCGACGATGCACTGGCTCAGCGCGCGCAGGCAGGCGTCGCCGGCGATGTGGCCGTAGTGGTCGTTGTATTGCTTGAAGCAATCGACGTCGAGCATGATGAAGGCCAGCGGCGCGGCGGCGCGCCCGGCCAGGCTGAATTCCCCGGCCAGCGTGGCGTCGAACTGGCGCCGGTTGGCCAGGCCGGTCAGGCCGTCCTGCAACGCCAGCTTTTCGAGCTGGCGGTTGAGGCTTTCCAGCGCGTCGCGCGCGCCCAGCAGTTGCGCCTCGGCCTCCACGCGCAGGCCGATTTGCTGGACCAGGCGCTTGCCGAACAGCCCCAACAACGCCGCCAGCAGCAGCACGCCCAGCGAATGCAGGAAGGTGTCGCGGCGCCAATTGGCCAACTGCTCGTCCTTCGACAGCGCGGCCGTGGCGAACAGCGGGTAGTGTTGCAGCGCGCGGTAGCTGTTCAGGCGCACCTCGCCGTCCAACGGCGACTCCAGGAACACGCTGCCCACCGGCCCGGCGCCGCGGTAGGCCAGGTACAGCGCGCTGCGCGCCATGCTCATGCCGATGGTGGCGTCGTCGAACGGCCGGCGCAGCAACAGCGTGCCGGCGTTGGTGGTCAGCGCCACCGCGCCGCGCTGGCCGATGTCGAAACTCTGGTAGAAGCGCTTGAAATAGTCGACGTCGATGGTTGCCAACGCCACCCCGGCGAAGCCGCCGTCGGCGCGGTTGATGCGGCGCGACACCGGAACCACCCACTTGCCGCTGGAGCGGCTGACCACCGGCGTGCCGATGTGGGCGCCGCGCGCCGGGTCGGCGCGGTGGAACTGGAAGTATTCGCGGTCGGCGTTGTTACGCTCCCGCAGCGGTTCCGGGCGCGAATTGACCAGCCAGGCGCCGTCGACGTCGTAGACGAACAGGCCGTTCAACTGCGGCAGCTCGGCGACGTGACCGCGCAGCACCCGCTGCAGGCGCGCCAGCGCCGGCGCGGCGGCGCCGTCGACTTCGATGCGCTCGACGATGTCGGCCAGGCTGGTGTCGGCCGCCTTGATGGTGTCGTCGGCCTGCTGGGCCATGGCGCGCGCCAGGTTGGTGGCCGAGCGCTCGACCTCCAGCAACTGCTGCGTGCGCGCGTTCCAGCTGCGCCAGCCGTCGATGGCAACCAGCGATAGACAGACGACGGCGACAAAAACAGTGGCCCAAAATGTGATGGGGCGGCGCTTCGACATAGATACCCGGAAATTGTTTATTTGCTTTATACAGTAAAACGACGCCGCCGGCGCGCTGAACGCCGGGTCAGTGGCTGGTTTAGTTTACAATGCCCGACTTCTATAACTTCTCTGATTTTGCGGTTTGGCTAGAATAAGTCTCTACCGGGTTGGATACTTCAAGGAATCATTTGATGGTCGGTTACAACTCCTTAGCCGTGTTTCTTTTTTCCGCGCTGGCGCTAGCGCTGGGCGGCGGCTACTCAATTGGGGCCACCATGCTCTTTGTCGGCAGCGCGGCGCTGCTATGGAAACGGCCGGTGCTGGCCTTGAAAAAAGCCGACTACCTGTTGATCGGCACACTGTTGCTGTACTTCATCGTCCGATCGGCGATCGTCGCCTTCCATGCCGACCCGGGCAGGGAATATGACGCGCCACTGAGGTTCCTGCTGGCCGTGCCGGTGTTATTGTTGTTGCTCGCCTATCCGGCCAAACCGTCATCGGTGTGGGCCGGCTTGGCCGTGGGCGCCATTGGCGGCGGTGTATTTGTCGGTTGGCAACTTCTTGCGCAAGGGATTGTGCGCCCGGGCGGCACCACCAATCCCATCCAATTTGGCAATATCAGCATGTTGCTGGGCATTTTGTGCATGTCCGGCCTGGGCTGGGCGTTGACGCAGCCGCGCCGGGCCGCCTGGACGGTCCTGCTTCTGCTGGGCAGCGTCTTCGGCATGGTCGGCTCCATGCTAACGAGCAGCCGCGGCGGCTGGATTGCGATGCCGGTCTGCGCCTGCGTGTTATGCCTGCATTACGCCAACATGCACGGCCGCCGTTATTTATACGCCGGCCTGTTGACGCTGGCGGCGCTGATCGCGGTGGCGTATGCGATTCCGCAATCGACCGTCAAGGCGCGCACCCTGGCTTCGCTACAGGAGGCGCGCGATTTTTCCCGCGCCGTCAATACCGAAACCTCCCTCGGCCAGAGACTGGAAATGTGGCGCAACGCGATTGTCATGACGCCCGCCAAGCCGTTGCTGGGATGGGGCAAGCAGGGTTTCATGGACCAGAAGCTCGCACTGATCCACCAGGGCAAGGTGCCGGCCTCGATCGGTGAATATACCAATGTGCATAACGAATACCTCGACGCGCTGGTCAAACAAGGCGTGTTCGGCCTGGCCGCCGTGCTGGCCCTGTTCCTGCTACCGCTGACGCTGTTTGCGCGCCGCCTGAAAAGCAGCGACCGCCGCGTCCATCCCTACGCGCTGGCCGGCGTCTCGCTGGGCATCAGTTACATGGTGTTCGGCCTGACCACCACTTTCCTGACGCTCAACATCGGCGTCATGATGCTGGCGTTCCTGACGGTGATCCTGTGGTCGGGTTTGCGCGCCGCAGGCCGTACCCCGGCCGTCCCCCTCTGACCGCAGTTGCAAGGAACCCCATGATGCTGCCGCCCGACATGCAACGCCTGACCGCGCTGCACGCGCCGTACAAAAAACACCTGGCGCTGGCCTTCCTGGCGATGATCGTCACCGCCGCCACCGAGCCGCTGCTGCCGTACGCCTTGCAGCAACTGCTCGACAAGGGCTTTTCCGGCAAGCCGGCGTTTTCCTACTGGGTGGTGCCGGCCGCCGTGATGGGCATGTTCCTGGTGCGCGGCCTGGCCACCTTCACCAGCTCCTACCTGATGACCTGGGTCTCGACGCGCATCCTCAACGAGTTGCGCCGGCAAATGTTCGCCAGCATGCTGAACCTGCCGATCGACTTCTACGCCACCAACACGGTCGGCAAGGTCATCAACTCGATCATGTTCGAGGTCCAGCAAATCATCGAAATGGTCACCAAGGTGTTCACCTCGATCGTGCGCGCCAGCCTGACCGTGCTCGGCCTGCTGGCCTGGCTGCTGTACCTGAACTGGGCCCTGACCATCGTCACGCTGGTGCTACTGCCGTTGATCACGCTGGTGGTGCGCACCACCGGCAAGCGCCTGAAAAAACTCAACAAGGACTCGCTGGCGGTGAACGCCGAACTGACCCAGGTGATCGAAGAGACCACCCGGGCGCAGCAGGTGATCAAGATCTTCGGCGGCCACGACTATGAAAAGGCGCGCTTCCAGCAACGCGCCGACAACCTGCGCCGCTACACCATGCGCATGACCAGCACCTTCGCCGCCACCGTGCCGATCACCCAGCTGATGACGGCCGCCGCGGTGTCGGTGGTGGTGGTGATGGCGCTGTCGCAGCACGCCGCCGGCCAGATTTCGGTGGGCGGCTTCGTCTCCTTCATCACGGCGATGCTGATGCTGCTGGCGCCGCTCAAGCAACTGGCCGAGGTCAACGGGCCGCTGCAGCGCGGCCTGGCGGCGGCCGAAGCCGTCTTCAGCCTGATCGACAAGACCCCGGAACGGGTCGGCGGCCAGGTGCTGGCGCGGCGCAGCGGCGGCCGGGTCGACTTCGTCGGCGTCGGCTTCCACTACCCCGGCCAGGCCGAGCCGGCGCTGCGCGGTATCGACCTGAGCGTGGCGCCGGGCGAAACGGTGGCCTTCGTCGGCATGTCCGGCGGCGGCAAGTCGACGCTGGTGGGCCTGCTGCCGGGCTTTTACCCGGTCAGCAGCGGCCGCATTCTGCTCGACGGCCAGAACATCGACGACATCGCGCTGGCCAGCCTGCGCGGCCAGATCGCCATGGTCAGCCAGAACGTGGTGCTGTTCGACGACACGCTGGCGGCCAACATCGCCTACGGCGACGCCGCGCCCGACCGCGCCCGCGTCGAGGCGGCGCTGGCGGCGGCCCACCTGGGCGACGTGGTGCAGGGCCTGGCGCAAGGCTTGGAGACGCCGATCGGCGACAACGGCGCGCGCCTGTCGGGCGGCCAGCGCCAGCGCGTGGCGATCGCCCGGGCGATCTACAAGGACGCGCCCATCCTGATCCTCGACGAGGCCACCTCGGCGCTCGACACCGAGTCCGAGCGCGCGGTGCAGGCGGCGCTGGAGGGCTTGATGCGCGGGCGCACCACCTTCGTCATCGCGCACCGCCTGTCGACCATCGAACGGGCCGACCGCATCGTCGTGCTGTCGCACGGCCAGATCGTCGAAACCGGCAGCCACCGCGAACTGCTGGCGCGCGCCGGCGTCTACGCCAATTTGCACAGCCTGCAGTTTTCGCAGCAAGCCGCCTGAACCCAACCCCTTCCCTTACCACGGCCGCCAGAGCACCCATGACGCACACACTGATCCCCGCCGACCTGCTGCGCAAGTCGGACAAAATCCTCTTCATCGCCCACCTGGCGCTGGGCGACTTCACCTACCTGCAAAACTGCTTCCGCGCCTTCAAGCAGGCCCACCCGCACCTGCAGGTGCACCTGTGGGTCGACGAGGTGCGCCGCACGGCCGACGCGGCCCAGTGGGACGGCTTGAAAAAATACTCGCTGTACGACTGGGTGCGCGCCTGCGGCTGCTTCGACAAGGTCTACAGCGACACCTACAGCCCGGCGCTGTACCAGCAGTCGATCGCCGCCGCGCAGCGGGAGAACTACCCGCTGGTGGTCTCGCTGGCGACGCTGCGCCCGCACCTGTACGCCGGCTTGGCGCGCGCCGTCAGCCCGCGCGCCCTGGTGGTCGGCATGAAAAAAACCGTCGGCTTCTTCCAGCCGCACCACCACCTGGCCTACCGCAAGCTCGACGCCGCGCTGGCGCCCTACGACGCCGGCCGCGACGGCCCGCGGCACATCAGCGACGTCTACGCCGACTGGTTCCGCCAGTTGTGCGGCCTGGACCTGGCGCCGGCGGCGCGCTTCCCCTTCGTCGACATTCCCGAGCGCTGGCACGAACAGGCGCGCGCGCGCCTGGCCGGCTGGGGCTTCGCGCCGCGCAGCGGCAAGCTGGTCTTCGTCAACCCCTTCGCCAAGACCCACAAGCGCTGCTGGCCGCTGGAGCGCGTCGCCGAGCTGATCGCCGCGATGCGCCAGCGCGACGGCTGGCGCGACGCCTGCTTCATCGTCAACGCGGTGCCGTCGGAACTGGCCAACGCCCGCAGCGTGATCGCCAGCTACGGCCTGGAACGCACCGAGTTGTTCAGCGCCGAGGAGAATTTCTTCCAGCTGCCGGCGATGCTGGCGCAGTGCGACCTGATCGTCTCGGTCGAGACCGCGGTGATGCACCTGGCCAACGCCGTGCACGTGCCGGTGGTGGCGTTGATGCGCCAGAAGAACCCCGAATGGGTGCCGCTGGACCAGGCCAACAGCAGCGTCATCACGGCGGCGCGGCGCAGCGATTGGGTCAAGGCGATCCCGGTCGAGCAAGTCATGAAAGCCCTCCCGTGAGCGGCGCCGTGGATACCGGCGCGCCCGCGCGCGGCGCCAACGGCCTGGCCTCGTTCCACATCGCCTTTTGCGTCGACAACAACTACTGCCGGCCGATGGGGGCGACGATCGCCTCGATCATCGCCAACAATCCCGGGCAGCACTTCACCTTCCACGTGCTGACGCTCGACCTGTCGGACGACAACAAGCGGCGCATCGCCGCGTTCGAGCAGCTATACCCGGTGCGCACCCAATTGCACCTGCTCGAGCCGGCCTCGTTCAGCCAGTTCGCGCACTTCCTCGGCCATTCGCACTACTCGCTGTCGATCTTCACGCGCCTGGTGATTCCGACGGTGCTGGGCGGCCAGACCGACCGCGTGCTGTACCTCGACGCCGACATCCTGTGCGTGGCCAGCATCGCCGAGATGATCGCGCTGGAGCTGGGCGGCGACATCGCCGTGGTGGTGCCGGACGCGCCGGTGACGACGCGGCGCCGGGTGGCGGCGCTGGAGTTGGCGCACAACGAGTACTTCAACGCCGGCGTGCTGCTGATGAATTTGCAGCCGTGGATGGACGCCGACATCAGCGCGCGAACGCTGGATACGCTAATGCACGGCACCAAGGACATGCGCTTCAACGACCAGGACGCGCTGAACATCGTGCTCAACGGGCGCGCCCGCTACGTGTCGCCGCGCTGGAACTATTTGTACGACCTGATCCACGACCTCGACGTCAACAAGACCGCCATGCGGCCGGTCGGCAAGGCCGTCTTCATCCACTTCGCCGGCGCCGTCAAGCCGTGGACTGACTGGAGCGGCCACGACGCCCGCCTGCTGTTCCGGCGCTACCTGGAATTGTCGCCTTGGGCCGGCATGCCGCTCGACCCGGCGCCGAAGAACACCAAGGAAATGCGCATGCATTCGCGCTTCCTGTGGCGCCGCAGCAAGCCGCTGCAAAGCCTGGCGTGGTTCCTGCGCTACCTGCGCAAACGCGCCGCCAAATAAGCGCGGCCGCGGCGAACGCCGCCTCCGCGGCAATCGTGCCATACTTGCCAGCAAGCGCCGGCTGGCGGCCCTCACCGTCCCATAGCCGCGGCGCCCACCGCAAGGAGGCAACATCATGCGTATCGATATCTACCGCCGTGCCGAGCAGGACGGCGTTTTTTCGTATCTGGCGGTGCCGGAAGGCAAGCCGATCCCGCAGGAGGCAATCAACACCGACTGGCTGCCCGAGGCGCGCGCGGTCGAGCTCGACGAGGGCGCCGACGCGCTGCCCGACTACAGCATCGCGCATACGCAAGAGCAAATCGCCGCCAAGGGCTACGCGATCACCAGCGTCAACGACGTGTAACAGCGTGTAAAAGGGGACAGACCACGTGTAAAAGGGGACAGACCACGATTTTCGAAAGAGTTTCTCGAAAATCGTGGTCTGTCCCCGGTTTTCTGTCCCCGGTTTTATCAATACTCGACGGCGACCTCCTGCGCGCCCAGCTGTTGCTGCAAGGCCAGTTGCAGCTCGTCCGACGGCGCCACCCGCCACTCTTCGCCGAACTGCAGCGTGCAGGCGACGCCCTGCGGCGCCACGCGCGCGGCGATCAGCAAGCCGTTCTCGGCGCGGTGCGGCAGCAGCACCTCGCGCACCCGCTTCGAATCGAGCGTGGCCGGCAGCGCCAGGCCCAGCTGGCGGCCGTACTGGATGCGCGCGGCGACGATGTCGAACGCCTTCTCGGCGGTGATGCGCAAGCCGCCCGAGAAGCGGTCCTCCGACACCTTGCCGACCACGGCCAGGAACTCGTCCTCCTTGAAAATCTTCTTGTTCTGCTCGAACAACTCGCTGTACACGGTCACCTCGACGGTGCCGCTCTTGTCGTCGAGCGTGACGATGATGATCTTGCCGCGCTGCGTCAGCTGGGTGCGGATGCCGGTGATGACGCCGGCCATCATGCGCGGCTCGCGCGACGGGTCGAGGTCGGCCAGCTTGGTGCGGGCGAAGCGGCGCGCCTCCGGCGCGTACGAGTCGAACAGGTGGCCCGACAGGTAGAAGCCGAGCGCGATCTTTTCCTCGGTGAGCTTTTGCTTGTCGCTCCACGGCGCCACCTTGACGTACTCGGGCGGCGCCACCATGTCGCTGTCGTCGCCGCCGAACAGGCTGACCTGGTTGGCCGCCTTCAGGCTCTGCTCGGCGCATTCCATGGCGAAGCCGACCGAAGCTTGCAACACCGCGCGGTCGACGCCGAAGCAGTCGAAGGCGCCGCCGCGGATCAGCGAGTCGATGGTGCGGCGGTTGATCTGGCGCTTGTCGACGCGCTGGCAGAAGTCGAACAGGTCGGTAAACGGGCCGTCCTTCTGGCGCGCCGCGATGATCGCCTCGATCGCGCTCTGGCCCGAGCCCTTCACCGCGCCCAGGCCGTAGCGGATCTGCGTGACGCGCTTGCCCGACACCGACGGCGCCGGGCCGTCCGGCGTGAAGCGGTAGTCCGACAGGTTGATGTCGGGCGCCAGCAAGGTCAGGCCGCAGACGTCGATGGCGTCCTCGACCAGGATCTTGATCTTGTCGGTGTCGTCCATCGCCAGCGACAAGTTGGCGGCGATGAAGGCGGCGGTGTGGTGCGCCTTTAAATAGGCGGTATGGTAGGACAGCAGCGCATAGGCGGCGGCGTGCGACTTGTTGAAGCCGTAGCCGGCGAACTTTTCCATCAAGTCGAAGATCTCGTCGGCCTTTTGCTCCGTCAAGCCGTCCTTGGCGGCGCCGTCGCGGAAGATCTGGCGGTGCTCGGCCATTTCCTCGGCTTTTTTCTTGCCCATGGCGCGGCGCAGCATGTCGGCGCCACCCAGCGAGTAGCCGCCGACGATCTGCGCCATCTGCATCACCTGCTCCTGGTAGACCATGATGCCGTAGGTTTCGGACAGGATGGACTCGGTGCGCGGGTCCGGGTAGTCGAAGCGCTCGCCGTGCTTGCGCTTGCAAAAGTCGGGGATCAGGTCCATCGGACCCGGGCGGTACAACGCCACCAGCGCGATGATGTCCTCGAAGCGGTCGGGGCGGGCGTCCTTCAACATGCCCTGCATGCCGCGCGACTCGAGCTGGAACACCGCCACCGTCTTGGCCTTGGTCAGCAACTCGTACGAGGCCTTGTCGTTGAGCGGCAACCTGGCCAGGTCGAAGTCGGCCTGGGCCGGGTCGAGCTGCTTGATGTAGCGCACCGCGCGGTCGAGGATGGTCAGCGTGGTCAAGCCCAAAAAGTCGAACTTGACCAGGCCGACGGCCTCGACGTCGTCCTTGTCGTACTGCGACACCACGCCGCCGTCGCCGCCCTGGGTGTAGAGCGGGCAGAAGTCGGTCAGCTTGCCCGGCGCGATCAGCACGCCGCCGGCGTGCATGCCGATGTTGCGGGCGATGCCCTCGACCTGCTGGGCCAGGTCGAGCAACTGCTTGACCTCTTCCTCGTTGTCGAGGCGCTCGGCCAGCAGCGGCTCCTCCTTGATGGCGTCGGCGATCGACACCGGTTTGCCCGGCTTGAACGGGATCAGCTTGGAGATGCCGTCGCAGAAGTTGTAGCCGAAGTCGAGCACCCGGCCGACGTCGCGGATGGCCCCCTTGGCGGCCATGGTGCCGAAGGTGGCGATCTGCGACACCGCGTCCTTGCCGTACAAGTCCTTGACGTGCTGGATGACGCGGTCGCGCCCCTCCTGGCAAAAGTCGATGTCGAAGTCGGGCATCGAGACGCGTTCGGGGTTCAGGAAGCGCTCGAACAGCAAGTTGTAGGCGAGCGGGTCGAGGTCGGTGATCAGCAGCGAATACGCCACCAGCGAGCCGGCCCCGGAGCCGCGGCCCGGTCCGACCGGCACGCCGTTTTCCTTGGCCCAGCGGATGAACTCGGCCACGATCAGGAAGTAGCCGGGGAAGCCCATGTTGCTGATGGTGTCGGTCTCGAACTTCAGCCGCTCCTCGTAGCGGGCGCGCTGCGCCTCGCGCCTGGCCGGGTCCGGGTACAACTGCAGCAGGCGCTGCTCCAGGCCGGCCTTCGACTCGGCGACCAGGAATTCGTCGATCGTCATGCCGGGCGGGGTCGGGAAGTTCGGTAGTTGCGGCTTGCCCAGCACCAGCGTCAGGTTGCAGCGTTTGGCGATCTCGACCGAGTTAGCCAGCGCCGCCGGCAGGTCGGCGAACAGCGCCGCCATCTCGGCCTGGGTCTTGAAGCACTGCTCGTCGTTGAAGCGCTTGACGCGCTTGGCGTTGGCCAGCATTTCGCCCTCGGCGATACAGGTGCGCGCCTCGTGGGCGATGAATTCGTTGCGGTCGATGAACTGCACCGGGTGCGTCGCCACCACCGGCAGGCCCAGCTTGGCCGCCAGCGCGACCGACTGGCGCACCTGGCGTTCCTGATTGGGCTGGCCGCCGCGCTGGATTTCAATGTAGAAGTGGCCGGGGAACACCCGCGCCCAGCGCTGCGCGCTGCGCTCGGCCAGCGCCAGGTTGGCGTTCTCGATGGCGATGCCGACGTCGCCGAAGTGGGCGCCGGACAGCACGATCAGGCCGTTGGCCGGGCTGGTGTCGGGCAGCAGGCTCAGCGGCGTGCCCGCCAATGCTTCCAACCACTCCGGCCGCACCTCGGCGCGGCCCTTGTGCTGGTTGGTCAGCCAGGCCTTCGACAACAGCTCGCACAGTTGCAGGTAGCCGACGCGGTTCTTCGCCAGCAGCAGCAGGCGCGAGGGCTTGTCGCGGTTGTCGTCGTTGCTGATCCAGACGTCGCAGCCGACCACCGGCTTGACGCCCTTGCCGCGCGCCGCCTTGTAGAACTTGACCATGCCGAACAGGTTCGACAGGTCGGTGACGGCCAGCGCCGCCTGCCGGTCCTTGGCGGCGGCGCCGACGACGTCGTCGATGCGCACCAGGCCGTCGACGATCGAGTATTCGGAGTGCACCCGCAGGTGCACGAAGGCCGGTCCCCGCGGCTGGGCGGCGTGCGCCTGCGCGGCGGCGGCGTCTTGGGTAAGCATTTCCATCCTGTGTGCCAATCTTTTGCAAATTCAATTGGCGCTATTTTACCGTGCCCCGGCGCCCCGCCCCGGAGCGGGCCGCGACAAAGTTTATAATATCGCCTGTTCCGTCTTTTTTGATCGCCACCATGCACGCCACACCCCACTCCAGCGCAGCCGACCAGGCCAGGCAGGCCAGCGCCGCCGCCCACGTCAACATCGCCGCCTACAAATTCATCACCGTCGACGACACCGAGGCGTTGCGGCCGCGATTCCAGGCCATTTGCGCCGAGCTGGGCCTGAAGGGCACGATCCTGTTGACGCCCGAGGGCATCAATATGTTCCTGTCCGGCCCGCGCGCGGCGGTCGACAACTACCTGGCCTGGCTGCGCGCCGACGAGCGCTTCGCCGACATCGAGGTCAAGGAAAGCTATTCCGAGGAACAGTCGCACAAGCGCATGCTGGTCAAGCTGAAAAACGAGATCATCACGATGCGCATGCCGCTGATCAAGCCGGAGCTGGGGCGGGCGCCGTCGGTCGACGCGCGCACGCTCAAGCGCTGGCTCGACAGCGGCGTCGACGACGCCGGCAAGCCGGTGGTCATGATGGAAACGCGCAACGCCTTCGAGGTCGACGTCGGCACGTTTAACAACACGCTCGACTACCGCATCGACAAGTTCACCGAATTCCCGGCGGTGGCGGCGGCGCACAAGGACGAGCTGGCGGGCAAGACCGTGGTGACCTTCTGCACCGGCGGCATCCGCTGCGAAAAGGCGGCCATCCACATGAAGGAGATCGGCTACGACAGCGTGTACCAGCTCGACGGCGGCATTTTGAAGTATTTCGAGGAGGTTGGCGGCGAGCACTACACCGGCGACTGCTTCGTGTTCGACTACCGCACCGCGCTGAACCCGCAGTTGCAGCCGACCGAGACGGTGCAATGCTTCGTCTGCCGCGCCGTCGTCACGCCGCGCCAGCAATTGGCGCCGGAATACGTGTACGAGGTGTCGTGCCCGCATTGCCACGAACGGCGCGACAACTAAGCGCGGCACGCCGCATATTACTCAGCAGGACATGGCAGCGGCTCGACCATACCGATAACATTAACGTTATGACATTAATATTCCCGGCAATGGCGCTTGTACTTGAAGCGCGATATTTCTCAATTTGAACGGCCTTCCCGTCCATTTTATTCGTTTGCGTCCCAAGCGACGCTGGCGAATTTCCTCGGCTGCCGCAGGCAATAAAAAATAATATGCGGGGATTGTCAAAAATTGTCGTAATAACATGCAGACATCGCATAAACCCGTGAAATCTTGTATTGTTGCGTATTAGCGATGACAACTCTGCGTTGCCCTGCCCGCAGAATTTTTGAACACGTACATACACCGACGTGTTCAACTTGGATAGATTGGACGAAATAGTGTACTCAATTTCAAATGGATTTTTTTTGCTGTTTATAGCTTTTTCAATGCTAGGCACTGTAAAGATATACATTGGAGGCAACCTCAACTGGGTTATCTCTCTGCTGCTACTAATTTCGGCCGTATGCTTCGCACTCACCACGACGCCCTTAACGCGTCGCCTCGCATCACTGATTGTTTTGGTCAAGCCCTACAAGCCGATGCTTCTAGGCTGGATGCTGTTCATGACAGGCATTGCGATCTCGGGCGCACTGCACAATGGAACCGGACTCTACACCATAGCGAAATATGTAGTTATTTTGCTGGTCTTGCTACTCCTGCTGCTGCTGGGCACCACCTCCGCCCAGCTGGAAAAAGCACTGACGCTTGCACTCGTTGTTTCCGTTATTCCCCTGATTTTCTTCATTGTTTTCCGTTTTAACAACGCGATGGTGATTTTGGGCGACGGGCGCATGGGTTGGCTTGCAATCTGGCCGGGCGTGCTATGGAAAGCCGGCGCTTATATGTGGCCTTGCGCGCTGTGGCATCATGTCAAACGACCGACCTGGACGACCGCGGGCCTGGCGGCCTTGTCCATGCTGGCGATGGCGCTGGACGGCAGCCGAACCTCCGTTCTATGGCTGGGCGTGACGTGGGCCGCGCTGGCGGCATGCGGCGTCTGGCTGAAGGTGCCCGGCCGCGGCCTGCGCGCCCACGCCGGCCTGATGGTCTTGGCCGCGTTGCTCTTCACTCTGGCCCAACCCGTCATGCTCACCTGGGTCGAAGGCCGCTATGACACGCAGATCGTCAGCAGCATCGAAAAAGTGAAGAGTTTTTCGTTTAGTTTCCGCGCGAACCCGACGCCGCAAGCCGGTGCCGCTACGACGCCCGCCACCATACAGTCGCCGGCGGATGTGATCGCGTCAATCGAAAACAGCGCCCGCTCGTCGCGCCTGGTGAAAGGCAACGTTACGACCCGCCAATTCATGTTGCAGGATGGCTGGAGGCAGGCCCTCGCCCAATTCCCTTGGGGTTGCGGATTCGGCTGCACCACCATCGAAGAAAACGGTGAACGAACCGTGATCCACATGACCTATCTACAGATACTCGGCGACGAAGGCATTATTGCGCTGGCCGGTTACATGTTGTTCATGTTGTTCCCTCTGTATCGGGCGATACAATACCTGGTCGAACGGCCCGCAGTCCTGGCCGAGCGCTTCGATTTGATGCTGGCGCCCGTATCGATCCTATCTCTGTATTTGTTGACCGGCTTCCTACACCCGCTGAGCAACGAATTGACGGAATGGGCCCTGGTGGTGGGCGCGATTGCTAGTGTGATGATTCATGTCAAGCGTAGCGATTAATGCAGCCTGGCTGTTGTTGGCCCAGATAGGCGGCCTGCTGATACCGCTCATCGAACTTCCGATCCTGGCCCGAGCTCTGGGGCAGCAAGGCTACGGGGAAATCATGTACGCCTTGGGCATCGCGATGACGGCGGCCGTCTTTGTCGAATTTGGCTTTAGCTTCAGCGCCGCCCGCAGAGTGGTCGGCGCCAACGGTGACCGCGCGGCGCTGGGCCAGTTGGTGGCCGATGTACTGTGCGCCAAACTGATGCTGAGCGCGGCCGTGGGTGTCGTCATTGCCGCCATTATGCTTTTCGGCACTGGCGCGACTGCCCTTCCCAGCCATTGGTTCATTTGGATCGCGATGTTTACCGTGGCGTTCGGCTTCAGCCCGATATGGTATTATTTCGGCACGGAAAAACTGATGTTGCCCGCAATGCTAGATTTTGGTTTGCGCGGAACAGGATTGCTGCTTGTCATTCTTACGGTCTCGACGCCCCAGCACACCGAGCGAGTATTGCTTATCCAGGCTAGCATTGGCGTCCTCAACACCCTGGTCCCCACGCTCGCCATGCTGCGCCAAACCGGCATCGGCCGCTTTGAGGTCGGAGGTGGATGGCGGGTGTTGCGCGAAAGCTGGGATCTGTTCCTGTATAAAGGCGCGCAAGCGGTCATGGGTTCGGTCGCCTCGACCATGTTAGGCGGGCTGGGCGGAGCACGTGCCGTGGGCACGTTCGTTCCGGCGGAGAAACTGGTGCGTGCCGCCACCGGTCTGGCGGGACCGTTACTCAACGCGGCGTTCCCGCATCTGGTCAGAATGCAGTCAACTTCGCAGAGCGAAGCAAAGAAGAGCGTCGGGATCTGGCTGATCGCGCTGGCGCTGGCCACCGTTGCCTTCGCTGCGACAACGACCGTGCTCGCCCCATGGGTGGTGCATCTGGCGTTCGGCCCGGGCTATACTGACGCGGTGCCTCTGTTACGCATGCTGGTATGGATCGTGCCAATGCGCGTCTGTAGCATGGCGGTGGGCATTCTCTGGTTCATCCCTACCGGTCGGGAACAGCTTGCCAGTCGCGTCATGATTATGAATATCGGCGTGATCTGCCTGTTGGCGCTGTGGCTGGTGCCAACGCTGGGTGCCATCGGCATGGCGGCGGCGTTTTTTTGCGCCGAGGCAATGAGCTGCGTCGCGCTAGCCTATTTTTTTGCGAAGAAATAGACTGTATTGGCCCGAAGACAGCAAGGCTTTGATAGATAAACGGAAGCTCCTGGCTTGCTCGTCTTGGCGCGTGACAGAACAACACATTAACATAGGTTCATAGAATGATTACCGTATTGACCCCCACTTACAACCGCGCCTACATCCTGGAGCGGGTGTTTCAATGCCTACAGCAGCAAACCGACAGGCAGTTCGAATGGCTGGTGGTGGACGACGGCAGCACCGACGCCACCGAGGAGTTGGTGCGGGGATGGACGGGGCAAGCGGATTTCAGCGTGCGCTACGTCCACCAAAAAAACGGTGGCAAACATATCGCCATCAATACCGGCGCGGTCCAGGCCGCCGGCGACTGGGTCTTAATTCTCGACAGCGACGATGCGCTGAGCGACGACGCCATTGCCGCCATACGCCTGGCCATCGCCGACCACGCGGCGCCCGACTTGGCCGGCGTGTGTTTCCGCAAGTCACACTTCAGCGGCGGCCTGATTGGCGAAAGCAAGCCGTTGGAGCCCAAACAATTCCTGCATCCGACCGCCGCCGGGCACCTCCTGAAGGGAGATCTTGCTTATGTGTTCAAGCGCTCGTCGTTACTGGCCCATCCGTTTCCGGTCATCCCAGGTGAACAATTTGTTCCCGAACTATACATATGGAACAAGATCGGAGACGCGGGCAGAATCTTGTTCATGACGATGCAATCCATCTATTTGTGCGATTACCTTCCCGACGGCTATTCGAAAAACTTCCTGCAGAACTTGCGGCGTAATCCGCAGGGCTTCCTCACGTATTACCGCTCACAATTTTCCCGCGAAAAAATCGGCTTGCAAAAATTAAAGTGCGCCGTCAGAAGCTTACAATGCCTATATTACGCGCTGATGAAAAAAAACAGCGTATGAAAATATTGTTTGTTATTACCGGCCTGGGCGTCGGCGGCGCCGAAAGCCAGGTCATTGACCTTGCCGATCGTTTTGCCCAGCGCGGTGCGACCGTGGTGCTCGCGTATTTAACCGGTGAACCCGGCATCCTGCCCCGCCATAGCGCAATACAAGTGCGCGGCTTGGGCATGACGCATTCGTTCGCCGGCATGGCCTGCGGCTACCGCGCCCTGCGGCGCCTGATCCGCGACTATCAGCCCGACGTGGTCCACAGCCATATGGTGCATGCCAATTTGCTGGCGCGCCTGGTGCGCTTGACCAGCAAGGTGCCGCGCTTGATTTGCACCGCACACAGCACCAATGAAGGCGGCAGGCTGCGTATGCTGGCCTACCGTTTAACGGACCGTTTGGGCGACCTGTTTACCAACGTCAGCGGCAACGCCGTGGCCATGTTCGAGGCAAAGGGCGCCGCACCCAAGGGCCGCATGCTGGCCGTCACAAATGGCATCGACACCGACAGATTCCGCAGCGACGGCGCGGCGCGTCAGCAACTGCGCGCGGCGGCCGGGCTGGCCGTCGATACCCGCCTCGTCCTGGCGGTGGGCCGCCTGGCCGAGGCGAAGGATTACCCCAACCTGCTGCGGGCGTTTTCCAGCGTCGACCAAGGCGCGCGCAAGACGGTGCTGTGGATCGCCGGCGCCGGCGCGCTCCTTCCCGAGCTGCAAGGCTTGGCGGCCCAACTGAACTTGCAGGACAACGTTACCTTCCTCGGCGTGCGCGCAGATACCGAGGCGCTCTACAACGCCGCCGACGTCTTCGTCCTGTCCTCGCGCTGGGAGGGTTTCGGCTTGGTTGTGGCGGAGGCGATGGCGAGCGAAAAAGTGGTCGTGGCGACCGATTGCGGCGGCGTGTTGGAAGTGCTTGGCGACTGTGGTTTACTGGTCCCTCCGCAAAATTCCGAACGCCTTGCCGGCGCGCTCGAGCAAGCATTGGCCATGGGCCCGGCGCAGTCGGCCGGGCTCGGCGCGCGGGCGCGCCAACGGGTACTGACGCGCTATTCATTACAACAAACCGTGGCGACCTGGGAGGCTCTTTACCGACGTGGGCGCCTGCCCCAGGAGGCATGAGAGGCCACGCCCCATGCCCGTCCAACCAGAATTTTAGAAGAGTGAAACAATGCGGTCGAACCCTCCCGTAACAACAGAAGCTTACAAATTGGCCTTAGTTTCCAATCAAGCATTTTCAATTTTCAATTTCCGCGGCCCGCTGGTGGCCGAAATGATTCAACGCGGCTGCACCGTATATGCCTTGGCGCCCGATTACGACACCGCCAGCCGCGCCGCAGTGCGCGCATTGGGCGCGATACCACTAGACTGCTCGATGTCGCGTACCGGCATGAACCCGGTCAGGGATCTGTTGGACTTGCTGCGCCTGGCGTGGCTACTGCGTAAATTGAACGTGGACGCGAGTTTTACCTATTTTATCAAGCCGGTGATCTACGGAACCTTGGCCGCGCGTCTTGCCGGCGTGAAAAAGAGATATGCCATGATTGAAGGAGCTGGCTACGTGTTCATTGACGAAGCCGCGCCAACCAAGCGCCGACGTTTGTTGCGCGCCTTTGTGACCCGGCTCTACCGAGCCGGTTTGAGCCAGGCCGACCGGGTATTCATGCTCAACGGCGACGACAAACAGCTGTTCGTCGACGAAAACATGGTGGACGCCGACAAGGTTCAGTTATTGAATGGCATCGGACTCGATCTGCGGCATTTCCAGACGACGGCACCGGCGTTGCCACCATTCACCTTCCTGCTAGTCGCCAGATTATTGCGCGAAAAGGGCATCTACGAGTACGTGACGGCGGCGCGCGAAGTGAAGGCACGACACCCGGCGGCGCGCTTTATTCTGGTCGGAAGCATAGACTTGAATCCCGGCTCCATCGCCGAATCCGAGGTGCGCGCCTGGGTTGCCGAAGGGCTCATCGAATGGCCCGGACAAGTGGCGGACGTACGCCCTTGGATAGCGCAGGCCAGCGTGTTTGTTTTGCCGTCCTACCGCGAGGGGTTGCCCCGTAGCACGCAGGAGGCGATGGCGATGGGCCGTCCGGTAATTACCACAGACGTCCCGGGTTGCCGGGACACGGTGGCGGATGGCGTTAATGGATTCATCGTGCCGGCCCGCGATGCCGGCGCACTGGCGGGGGCAATGCGGCGTTTCATCGACCAGCCCGAACTGGTGCCGTCGATGGGCAAAGCCGGACGCTGTGTGGCAGAGCAAAAATACGACGTCCACACAATAAACGCTGTTATTTTAGATATAATGAATATTAAGCCTGAATTAAAAATTCCGGCCCATTCGCTTAGCCAGTAAAATTCCCGCCCTTCGCGTCGACTGGCCGGCATGGCGACAATAACATGCTTACTGCAACTAAAAACAATATATTTATATTTATCAAGAATAATTCGATGCAGCCGCAATGCATTGTCCCCAGGCTGAAGAACAGGTGCCAAAAAAATGAAAATTCTCGTGACAGGCGCTGACGGCTTTGTCGGAAAGGCGCTGTGTGACGCTCTTCACACGCGTGGCCTCGCCGCAGTGCGCGCGGTGCGAACCGGGGGCAATGGTAAAGTTGGCGTTGGCAATTTATCCACGACGACCAATTGGCAAGCCGCATTGGCCGGATGCGACGCGGTCATTCATTTGGCGGCGCGGGTGCATGTCATGAACGAACAAACCCATGCGCCCCTGGCTGAGTTTCGCGCCATCAATGTGGACGCGACGATGAATTTGGCAAGGCAGGCCGTCGCTGCGGGGATTCGACGCTTTGTTTTCGTCAGCAGCGTCAAGGTCAACGGGGAGGAAACGTTTGGCGCCCCGTTCACGGCATTTGACGTAGCCGCGCCGCAGGATGCGTATGGGCAGTCGAAATGGGAGGCCGAGCTTGGCTTGCGCGCCCTGGCACAGGAAACCGGGCTTGAAGTCGTGATCGTGCGCCCACCGTTGGTTTACGGGCCCGGCGTGCGCGCAAACTTCCTTAATTTGATGCGACTGGTGCAAACCGGACTGCCCCTTCCGTTGGGAGCCATTCACAACCGCCGCAGCATGGTTGCGCTAGAGAATCTGGTGGATTTGTTGATACTGTGCTGCCAGCACCGCCAAGCGGCGGGGCAGGTTTTCATGGTGTCGGACGGTCACGACGTCAGCATGACTGAGTTGCTGCGCCTGCTTTCCGGCGCAATGAAACGTCGCCTCTGCTTGCTGCCTCTACCGGCCAGCATCATTTCCGGATCAGCGCGCCTGCTCGGAAAATCCGCCGTGGCAAGCCGCTTGCTAGGCTCCTTGCAGGTCGACATTACCCATACACGGAACACCCTTTCCTGGCGGCCCGTAGCGACGATGCAGGAAGCGCTAGGCAAAACCGCAGTTCATTTTTTGTCACACCGTTGACGGTTTTTATGAAAAAAATATTTGATGTACTATCAGCCTTGTTCGCCCTGTGCATTTTTTTAGTGCCAATTACCGTTGTCGCAATATTGGTCAAAATTACGTCCTCAGGCCCGGCGATCTACTGGTCGGACCGGGTCGGACGGAACAACCGTATTTTTCGGATGCCGAAATTTCGTACGATGCGGGTTGGCACCCCTGCGGTGGCGACTCATTTATTACAAGATCCTGACAGCGTCTTGACGCCGATCGGTTCTTTTTTGCGCAAATCCAGTCTCGATGAATTGCCCCAATTGTGGAGCATACTGCGCGGCGACATGAGCGTGGTCGGTCCGCGCCCCGCGCTGTTTAACCAGCAAGATTTGATCGAGCAACGCACTGTCTGCGGTGTTAGCGGAATGCTGCCGGGCCTGACTGGCTGGGCCCAGATTAACGGCAGGGATGAATTGCCGGTGCCTGACAAGGTTAAATTGGATCTGGAATATATGACCAGACAATCCTTTGTCTTCGACCTTAAAATCATTCTACTAACCATATTAAAAGTGGTCCGCCGCGATGGAATCGTCCATTAAGCATCGCCCCCCCCCCTTATGATTTACAGAAATGCAACGGACGACGCGCCATGTATTTGATTGCACCAGCCCCCAAGGAAAAATGAGTCCTCTTAGCACTTTATCGCGCCTGCGCAAACAAATCATCGCGGCGACGGCCGACTTCATTCTGTTGCCGCTGACGTTCACCGTGGCTATTTTGCTGCGCTATGACATGGTCGACAACCTGGTATTCAGACAATATTTTTGGTTGATTCTGGCGGTACCCCTGATTTCGCTGCCGATTTTCTACGGCCTGGGCCTGTACCGGGCGGTGATCCGTTTCGTCGACCAGAAAATCGTCTATGTAGTGATCATGGGGGTAACGATTTCGGTGGTGGTCCTGGTCGCGCTGGCCGCCTTTCTCACCCATATGGAAGGATTTTCGCGCGGCGTGTTTGGTATATATTGGGTCAGCGCCATCACCTATATGGTCGCAAGCCGCTTTGTCACCCGTAATTTCTTGCTGCTGGTGCGGGGCCGTTACGAACAGAACGCGGTCAGGGTGGCCATTTACGGCGCGGGCAAGGCCGGCACGCAATTGGCCAGCGCCTTGCGCGCGGGCCATGAATACCTGCCGGTTGCCTTCATCGACGATATGTTAGAGCTGCGCGGTGCGAGCATCGGCGGGATCAAGGTACACCCCTCCTCCGAACTGTCCGACATCATTGCGAAATTTGAACTGAGCGAAATCCTGCTGGCGATGCCGTCGCTGTCGAAGAGCCAACAGAAGCGCATTCTCGACAGGCTCGAGGTGTTCAAGGTGAAAATCAAGGTCACCCCACCGGTCGAGAGCCTGGTCAGCGGCGAGCTGAGCCTGCAAGACGTGCGCGATATCGAGATCGAGGATCTATTAGGACGCGACCCGGTGGCGCCCAATCTGGGCTTGATTGCCTCTTGCATCACTGGAAAATCGGTCATGGTGACCGGCGCCGGCGGATCGATCGGTTCGGAACTATGCCGGCAGATTATTCGTTTGCGCCCAACCCGGCTGATTCTACTTGAGATGTCCGAGTTCGCACTCTATTCCATCAAGCAGGAACTAAAAGGACTCAACTCCAGTTGCAATTTGCAGGTTGAATTGCGGCCATTCTTGGGTTCCGTGCTCGACAAGGAAAAATGTAAACGCATCCTCGATACTTTCAGTGTCGATACGATCTACCACGCCGCCGCCTACAAGCACGTCCCCCTGGTGGAACACAATCCGATCGAGGGTGTCCGCAACAACGTATTTGGCACTCTCAGCATTGCCGAGGCGGCGATCGCCGCCAAGGTAAAGTGTTTCGTGCTCATATCAACCGACAAAGCGGTGCGCCCGACCAACGTCATGGGTTCGACCAAACGCTTTGCCGAACTGATTTTGCAGGCTTTCGCCCGAGAGCAATCAAAAACCCGTTTTTGCATGGTGCGTTTTGGCAATGTACTGGGTTCGTCTGGCTCAGTGGTGCCACTGTTTCACAAGCAGATCATGACGGGCGGACCTATCACGCTGACTCATCCGGAAATTACCCGCTATTTCATGACCATACCAGAGGCGGCACAACTGGTCCTACAAGCCGGGGCCATGGGCGAAGGCGGCGATGTGTTCGTGCTTGACATGGGCGAGCCGGTAAAGATCATGGATCTGGCCGAACGCATGATTCATTTGAGCGGCCTGGAAGTGCGCAGCAAAGCCGCGCCGGACGGCATCGAGATCGAACATGTCGGGCTGCGGCCAGGCGAAAAGCTGTACGAGGAATTGCTGATCGGCGAAAACGTCGAGGGCACAGAGCATCCCTTGATCATGCGTGCCCAGGAATCAAAAATTCCTTGGCCTGCATTACAGGCGCTGCTGAGCGACCTCGACAATGCTTGCAACTCGTTCGATCATGAAGGGGTGCGCGCCTTGCTGTTACGCGCCGTAGTCGAATATGCGCCGCAATGCGACATCGAAGACTTCCTCTGGGTCGAAAAGAACAAGCGCTTAGATGCAGTGCCGGGTAAAACACTGAAGACCATCCAACCGGTCAAAAACATACGTTGAGAGCCTGCGGCGGCAGGCTGCACGGGGCGACATACCGCTGCTTGCCGTTTTTGTTCGATGCATTTCCGGATCGCCGGCATGTTCCGGTTCTTGGTCGAACTTGGCGCCGCGATCAGGGCGTCCGCGAAGCGGCCTTTTCTCGTCAACAAACGGCGATCGATGAGCATCGGATCATCTCCACGAGTATGGCCCGGGGCGAGCCATTCGCTTCGAGCAAATGGCGAAACCCCATCCGGCACCCCTGTGTGATCGGCCGGCGTCCGCGCTTGCGGCTCTTCGAATAACCATGCTCGAGCATGTCGATCGGCGTACCCCGCAACACAATCTGCACAATCTTCGCCAAGAAGATATCGCCTCGTGCTTGCCGGGAAAAAATGACTTGGTTTGATGCCGCCGGTTTCATCCGGTGGATGTGACAGGGGACAAGCTTATAAAACGTTCAAGGACGCCACCCGGTTGCGAACCGGGCGTATAAATCCGCGCTTCCCTCGCGTCCTGAATGTATTTCCAATCTTAACTCTTCCGCAAACCACCCAGCAGCGCCGCGACTTTTTGCTTCGGCTTGGCGACGGGCAGCGTGCTGACAGGCGCCGGCGCGGCGGCGGCCGGCTCGTACGGCTTGGAAAACCACGGATCGGCCTTCTCACGCCGCGGCAGCGGACCGTTGCTGGAGCGGCCGCGTTCGCGCTCGGGCGGACGCATCGACGAACGGATCTCGTCGCCGCTCGAGGCGGCTTGGCGCGGCGGGCGCGCCTCGGCGGCGTCGAAGGACGGGCGCGGACGCCGGCTGTCGCCGCGCTCGCCCCGTTCGGCGCCGGCGCCGGCGCGCACGGCGGTCGGCGTGAAACCGGCCAGTTCGCCGCGCGTGATGGTTTGCTTGATCAGCTTTTCAATGTCGAGCAACAAGCGCTCGTCCTTGTCCGAGAAGATCGAAATGGCGTCGCCGGAGGCGCCGGCGCGGCCGGTGCGGCCGATCCGGTGCACATAGTCCTCGGCGTTGTAGGGCAGGTCGAAATTGATCACGCACGGCAGGTCGGTGATGTCGAGGCCGCGCGCGGCGACGTCGGTGGCCACCAGCACGTCGATCTCGCCCTTTTTAAACGCCTCCAGCGCCGCCATGCGTTCCTGCTGGGTCTTGTCGCCGTGGATCGCGGTGCATTTGACGCCCTCTTGCTCGAGGCTGCGCGCCAGGCGCGAGGCGCCGATCTTGGTGTTCGAGAAGATCAGGATTTGCTTGAGGTCGCGGCCGCGGATCAGATGGGCGACGACGTCGCGCTTGTGCTCGTCGGCGACCTTGTAGACCACCTGGGTAACCTTGTCGGCAGTCTGGTTGCTGCGCGCCACCTCGATCAACAGCGGATTGTTGAGGAAACTACCGGCCAGCTTCTTGATCTCGCCCGAAAACGTCGCCGAGAACATCAGGTTCTGGCGCTGCTTCGGCAGCATGTTGATGATGCGCTGCAAGTCGGGCAGGAAGCCCATATCGAGCATGCGGTCGGCCTCGTCCATGACGAGGATTTGCACCTGCGACAGGTTCAGCGTCTTTTGTTGCACGTGGTCGAGCAGGCGGCCGGGCGTGGCGATGACGATTTCAACGCCGGCGCGCAGCGCCGCCGTCTGCGGCGCCATGTCCATGCCGCCGAACACGACGGTCGAACGCAGCGGCGTGTGGCGGGCGTAGGCCTTGACGTTTTCGGCCACTTGCACCGCCAGCTCGCGGGTCGGCGTCAACACCAGCGCGCGCACCGGGTGGCGCGCCGGCGACATGCTGGAACTGGCGTGCGCCAGCAGCAACTGGATGATCGGCAGCGAAAAGCCGGCCGTCTTGCCGGTGCCGGTTTGCGCGGCGCCCATCACGTCGCGCCCTTGCAGCACGATCGGGATCGCCTGCGCCTGGATCGGCGTCGGATGGACGTAACCCTGGTCGTTCAGCGCGCGTAGGATGTCCGGCGACAGGCCGAAGTCGGCAAAGCGCACGGCCGCTTCGGCGGCGGGGACGGATGCGGGGGCGGCAGGCGCGGCGGCCTCGACGGAGGGTGCGGCAGCCGGTGCGGCGGCCTCGACGGAGGGTGCGGCAGCCGGTGCGGCGGCCTCGACGGCGGGCACGGCTGCCGGTGCGGCGGCCTCGGCGGCCGCGCCGGTCGGGATACTGGGCAAGGTGGTGAACTCGGTTTCGGACATAGGTATCTGGTGTGCCCCCGAACTGCGGGAGGCCGTGCTTTCTTCAATAAACTACATTTTCTGGGCGCAGGCGGCGTTTCGCATGGCTTCGTTCGCTCGCCAAAGATCATACCTCGTACCGCGCCTCTTTGCTCCGAGGCCATCTGCGTTGCGCGTGCTGGGAGCGGTGGACGGGTGCGGGGCGGCGACAACGCGGACCAGCCGCCATGAAGATCAAGCCTGGCATAGCGCGCGCAGACGAGGATACAATATCAGTGCCCTAAACGATACCCTAAATTAGCGCAACTGTACACGGAAACCGCGTTTTCCATGGAAAATATGTTGCAATTAGGCAATAATAGAGCCGAGCGAACGCGCCGCCGCCGGCACCCGATAACGACGATTACCACGACAATGACCACCATGCACACCGCCACGCCCCCGCCCGAGCCGCCGCCGACGCCGCCGCCCGAGCCAGACCCGAACTCATGCTGCAACAGCGGCTGCAACTACTGCGTGCTGGATATGTACCAGGACGAGCTGGCGCAATACCGGCGCGCGCTGGCGGTGTGGCAGCTGCGCCGGGGCGCCGCCGCGGACGCCGCTTAAAACGCCTCCCATTCGTCCTTGCCGGCGGCGGGCGCGGCCGCGACCCGGCGCGGCGCGGCCGGCGCGGCGACCGCCGGGCGCGCCCGCGCGGCCGGCTTGCGCGCCGCGCGCGGCGGCGCCACCAGCGTCTGGTCCAGCTTGAACACGCCGACCACCTCGGCCAGCGTCCTGGCCTGGTCCTGCATCGATTCGGCCGCCGCGGCCGCCTGCTCGACCAGCGCGGCGTTTTGCTGGGTCACCTGGTCCATCTGGGCGATCGCCTGGTTGACCTGCTCGATGCCGGCGCTCTGCTCCTGGCTGGCGGCGGTGATCTCGCTCATGATGTCGGTGACGCGGGTGATGCTGGCGACGATCTCATCCATCGTACTGCCGGCCTGGTTGACCAGGCGCGAGCCGGCGCCGACCTTCTCGACCGAATCGCCGATCAGCGTCTTGATGTCCTTGGCCGCCGCCGCCGAGCGCTGCGCCAGGTTGCGCACCTCCGAGGCGACCACGGCGAAGCCGCGGCCCTGCTCGCCGGCGCGGGCGGCCTCGACCGCCGCGTTCAACGCCAGGATATTGGTCTGGAAGGCTATGCCGTCGATGACGGCGATGATGTCGACGATTTTCTTCGACGATTCGTTGATCGAGGCCATCGTGCCGACCACCTCGCCGACCACCGTGCCGCCGCGCAGCGCGATGCCGGAAGCCGACGCCGCCAGTGTGTTGGCCTGGCGCGCGTTGTCGGCGTTCTGCCGCACCGTCGCGGTCAGTTGCTCCATCGACGAGGCGGTCTCCTCCAGCGAGCTGGCCTGTTGCTCGGTGCGCGACGACAAGTCCTGGTTGCCGGCGGCGATTTCGCTCGACGCGGTGGCTATCGTGTCGGTGCCGCTGCGCACCTGGCCGACCAGGCGCAGCAGGCTGGCGTTCATGTCCTTGAGCGCCTGCATCAGCTGGCCGGTCTCGTCGCTCGACGCCACCTGGATATCGGCCGTCAGGTCGCCGCCGGCCACCCGCCGCGCCAGGCCGACGGCGGCGTTCAAGGGCCGCGAGACGATGCGCGCGACCCACAACGCCAGCAGCATGCCGATCAGCACGCTACCCGCCAGCATGACAATGGCGCTCAGGCGCGCATTGCCGTAGGTGCGGTCGGCGGCCTCGCTGGCGGCGGCGCCGCCGTCGATATTCAAGGCTACCAGTTGATTGATCAGCGTCGACATCTGCGCCAGCATGGCCGAGGTGGGGCCGCTCAGCAGCGCGCGGGCCTCGTCCTTTTTCAACTGGCGCGACAAGTCGATCATCTTGTTGTGCTCGGGCAGATAGCTGTCGCTCAGCTTGACGAACTCGCCGTACAGCGCGCGCTCCTGCTGGCTACTGATCAGTTTGGCGTACTTGTCGCCGTCGAGCTTTAACTGCGCCAGGATCTCGGCCATGCGCTTTTCCGGCAGCGCCATGCCGGCCGCGTCCGGATAGAGCAGATGCGACAGTTCCCAACGGCGCAACTCGCCCAGGCCGGACTTGACCGTCAGCACCGCCTGCACGCTCGGCATCCATTTATCGGATAACTCGGCCGAGGCCGCATTGATGCGCGCCATCGACACGATGCCGGAGACGCCCAGCGCCACCGTCAATAGCAACACCGCGCCGAACGACCAGACCAGCTTGGTGGCAATTTTTTAAGTCGTAAAACCATTTCATCGTGTTTCCTCGGTGGGCGTGGGTGGAAGTGGCGTGGGGCGAACGGTGATTCTCAATGAAAATATTCTAGCACCGCATTCCGGCCCGGCAGAAAATATATGCGCCGCCTTGCATGCCGTACGGCGCCGACGCGGGCGGCCGCTGGACGCGGGCGCTTATTTGATATAAGTTAATTTTTTCCCTTACCCAAAATGGATCCCCGATGCCCCAGCAACAGCAGGCACCCGACCCGGCGACGGTCGTGCAAGCCCAGCTCGACGCCTACAACGCCCACGACGTCGAGGCCCTGCTTGCCGTCTACGCAGACGACGTGCAACATTTCCAGCATCCAGACACGCTGCTCGCCAGCGGCAGCGAGGCGATCCGGGCCCGCTTTACGGCCCGCTTCGCCAGCGGCAAGCCGCGCGCGGTGCTGCTGCACCGCATCGTCTGTGGCGACACCGTGATCGACCACGAAACCGTACATAGCAGCTCGGCCGACGGTCCCGTCAGCGTCGACCTGGTCGCCATCTACGAGGTGCGCGACGAGCGCATCGCCAGGGCCTGGTTCATGCTCGGCGCCCAGACACCGGCCGGCGCGCGGTGAGCGCCGCACCGGCGTTGCGCTTGGCGCTGCCGGACGACGTGGCGCGCATGGAGGCGCTGATCGCCCGTTCCGGCATCGAACTGAGCGCGGGTTTCTACAGCGAACGCCAGGCAGCCGCCGTCACCCGGCACGTCTTCGGCGTCGACTCGCAACTGATCGCCGACCAGACTTATTTCCTGATCGAACAAGACGGCGCCCTGCTCGCCTGCGGCGGCTGGAGCAAACGGCGCACGCTGTTCGGCGGCGACCGCGCCAAATCCGGTGCCGATCCGCTGCTCGACCCGGCGCTGGAGGCGGCGCTGGAGGCGGCGCGCATCCGCGCCTTCTTCGTGGCGCCGGACATGGCGCGGCGCGGCCTGGGCCGGCAACTGCTGCGCCACTGCAGCGAACAAGCGCTGGCGGCGGACTTCGACGCGCTGGAACTGGCCGCGACCATGCCGGGCGTACCGCTCTACCTGGCGGCCGGCTTCGACGTGGTTGAACGCTTCGAGCTGAGCCTGCCCGGCGACGTCAGCGTACCGCTGGCGCGCATGCGCAAACACATCGGCCCGCTCTGAGCGAACGCCGCTACGTTAGCGCCGCCGGCGCGCCGCTGTTGCGCTTCCGCATCAAGCGGCCTTATTGCTCTTGCGCAATACCCAGAGAACTCCTACCATCCCATGCAGCAGCGTGCCCGGCGACATCGACGGCGCCCCTTCCGCTTGGCGCGGAACCCTTCTCATGGAATAGTGAAATGAACATCAAAACAACTCTCTCGGTCCTGCTGGCGGGCGTATTCAGCGCCGGCCTGGTACAAGCGGAAACGGGCGTCACGGCCGAGCTGGGCAGCACTGGCGTAGGCGCGCACCTGAGCGTGCCGCTGCAGGCAAACCTGAACGTGCGCGTCGGCGCGAATTACCTGAACTACTCGTACAACGCCAATACCTCCGACGTCGACTACGACTTCAAGATGAAACTGCGCACCGTCGACGCCCTGCTCGACTTTTTCCCGATGAACAACGGCTTCCGCGTCAGCGCCGGGTTGGTCTACAACGGCAACAAAATCGACGCGCACGGCAAACCCACCGGCACCGGCACCTACACGATCAACGGCCACACCTACCTGGCGACGAGCGTCGGCACGCTCGACGGCAACGTCGACTTCCGCAAAAGCGCGCCCTATCTCGGCATCGGCTGGGGCAACGCCGCCGCGCCGGGCAAGGGCTGGGGCTTCTCCAGCGACTTCGGCGTGATGTTCCAAGGCTCGCCGTCGACTTCCCTGAAGAACAACCACTGCGTCGCCCCCACCCAGGTTTGCACCCAACTGGCGGCCGACATCGTCGCCGAAAACGCCAAACTGACGGACGAGGCCAGCGACTTCAAGCTGTACCCGGTAATCCGCTTCGGCGCCAGCTACCGCTTCTAGCACGTCCGCGCAAGTTAGCGCGCCGGCAGCGCTTGTACTTGCGCATAAAAATCACCCCTCCTCGACACCCAGCCAAGCAATGCGGCCATGACCGGCCTCGTCCAGGCGGGCCAGCAGCGCTGCGGCGGCCGCGTCGGAGAGACTGAAATCGAAGCGGACCTGCTCGCCATGCGCAACGTCCAGCAAAGTCGCCCCGGCAATCTCAAGCTCGCGCCGCATCAACCCTTCCAGCGCATACGGGAAGCCGCAGCGCAGCGTGCGCAACTTTACTATGGTGATTTTTTGCGCAAGCAAAAGCGCTTGCGCGACGCTGTCCGTATAGGCCCGCACCAAGCCGCCAGCGCCCAGTTTCACGCCGCCGTAATAACGCACCACCGTCGCCAGCACGCCGTCCAAGTCCTGATGGCGCAACACCTCGAACATCGGGCGGCCCGCCGTTCCGCCCGGCTCGCCATCGTCGACCGCCGCCGACTCTCCGCCGGCCAGCAAGGCCCAGCAGACATGCGCGGCGGCCGGGTGCTGCAGGCGCAATTGGGCGACGGCCTGTTGCGCCGCGGCGCGATCCGCGACAGGCTGGACGCAGCCGAGGAAACGGCTTTTTTTGATGAACAGTTCACTGTGGGCGGCGACGGAAATTGTTTGGGGCATCGAGGAGAAAGATGGTATTCCGGCTGGATACTAAGCTCCCAGCGTGATATTTGGTTATATTTCAATGTTGAATATTTTATACTTCCAGGCGTTGCTTAATGCTATATTTCCAGCACGCGCCGGACGCCGCTTAAGCGTTCTATTCGACTGCGCCCGACGCGCCTTGTTTCAAATCGGCTTTTAAATTTCACTCTTAACTTTGAAAAGTGGGGACGCAATGATTTCAATTAAAAAAGCACTGTTTGTATTCTGCATGGCACTCGGCCTGTCAGGTTCCATCGCCAACGCGACCGCCGGCCTCTACACCCAAGCCCAGTGCGACGCCTTGGAAACAAAATGCCAGAACGGCGTGCCGCGGGCCTGCGAATTGCTGGCGCGCCACTGCCCTTGATCGTGCCGGGTTGAAGGGCTGGCGTGTTCGCCAGGCATCAAGAAAAAGCACGCATCGTTTTCGCGTGCTTTTTTTCTCGACACGCCTCGCTACCGCAGTATAGCGGTCCCGGTCGCGCTTGGCACCGTCAAGGCGGGCGCCGACCCGGGATCAACTCACTCATGACCAAGGCGGTGGCGTCGGCGGACAGCGGCTGCTCGGTCTGCCAATGGTGCCAATAAAGCGTGAGTTCGATGGCTTGCGAGGGGGCTAGCCCAAGTAGTTTTCCGGACAATCCTCCAGTGGGGACCATAGCTTAAACTGCTGTTTCACATCGTGGGTCCACTCTATACGTCCCTTGAGTTGGAGAGCAACTGCACCTTCCGCGTCTGGCTACCGCACACAACCCCGGTCTGCGTGCCGGGCTTTCTTCATTTCGCTGGCGCTGGATGGCGCCGCGCGGCTGCCCTGCTGGGCAAAAATGAAAGTGGGGCACAGCAAAAAGAGGTTACGCGGAAAATCGCGTAACCTCTTGAATATACCGGATAAATTTGGTGGGCCTCCCGTGAGTCGAACACGGCACCAACGGATTATGAGTCGGCAAGAAATGACAATTATTGCCGTTGATTTGCATAGAGAAAAACCGACATTCCTAGGAAAATCAACTACTTACGCTATTCAATACGCTGCATTGCATTTGATTGAAGTTGATTGATATACTCAAACTTGGGTTACATTGCGGTTACATGGATTACACGGGGGAGTGTTCAGCGATGGCAAAGGTAAAATTTACGGCTGGTCGGGTTGAGGACCACAAGTGCGCAAATGACAAACCGCAAGCTTTCATATGGGATACCGAAGCGCCGGGACTGGGGCTTCGGGCAACACCATTTTCCGGGAAGCCAAAAGACGCCCCAAAGTCCTACGTGTTTCAATCCAAGTTGAACGGGAAAACGCTGCGCATCACTATTGGCGGCCGCAAGGCATGGGGAATCGACGCCGCGCAAGCCGAAGCCCGTCGCCTGAAAGTTCTTACTGATAACGGGATAGACCCGCGCCAAGTGAGGTCCGATGCAACCGCCGCACAACAGACCGCCAAGACCGCCGCCGCCGCCGCCGTGGTGCGCGACTCTATAACTCTGGGCGACGTGTGGCCGATGTACATTGCCGACAGAGCACCGCAATGGGGCGAGCGACACGCCGCCGACCATTTGAGGATGATAAAGCCGGGCGGGGAGCCAAGAACCCGCAGCAACAAGACGGTGACGGAACCCGCCCCGCTGGCATCGCTGGCCGGGGTGCGACTGGTGGAACTGACCGCCAAGCGCATCGAAGCATGGGCCAAGACCGAAGCCGCGACCCGCCCGACAAGCGCCCGCCTTGCATGGCGTATGCTCAAAGCCTGCCTGAACTGGTGCACGGAACATCCGGTGTATGGCGAAATCATCACGGCCAATCCGGCGCAAAGCAAGAAGGCCCGCGAGAGCCTGGGCAAGCCGAGCGTGAAAAATGACGTGCTCCAGCGCGAACAGTTGCCCGCGTGGTTCGCCGCCGTACGCCAGATTAGCAACCCGGTTACTTCAGCCTATCTGCAATGCTTGCTGCTGTCCGGTGCGCGCCGCGAGGAAATAGGCCGTATGAAGTGGGATGACGTGGATTTTCAATGGAAAAGCATCACAATCCGTGACAAGGTTGACGGCTTGCGCGTGGTGCCGCTGACCCCTTATATGGAACACTTGCTGGCCGCCCTTCCTCGCCGCAATGAATGGGTGTTCTCAAGTATGACCGCCGCCGATGGCTGCCTTGCCGACCCAACCGCGCCACACAAGAAGGCTTGCGCCATTGCCGCGCTCGACCTGTCATTACATGGCCTGCGCCGGTCCTTTGCCAGCCTGTGCGAGTGGACCGAGACGCCCGCAGGCATCGCCGCGCAAATTCAGGGACACAAGCCGCAAGGCGTGAGGGAGCAAAACTATATCCGCCGCCCGCTCGACCTACTGCGCATGTGGCACGTCAAGTTTGAAGCCTGGATGTTGGAACAGGCCGGAATCGACTTTGTGCCAGTCGCACCGGGCCTGCGAGTTATCACCGCCGCCTGACGGGTTCAGGCAACAGTTTAAAGCGCCAGTCTAGTTTTAGCGGACGAAAAGCCGGACACCTTCACCGGCCTGACTGGTGCCCCATTTCAAAACGAAGGCGCTTGAAGGAGCGTGTAGTGGGAACAAGACACAAGGAACGAGCCAAATTGCTATGGCTAAAGCGCCGGGTTGCACTGGATGAAGCGCCTTACCTCGTGATAGACAAACTTGACGGCATGTACGACGACGCTTTTTCATTGCTGCTAGAGGCTGTGAAGGACAAGCGCCTACCTGCTGAGATAAATCCAGAAACCTCATGGGATTTGCTGGACGGGGATGCCGAAATTATTGATTCTGTGGATGCACGGAAAACAACTGTGGCAACTGCTGATTTGTTGACGTGGTTAGAACCTATCATAAGCCAACTCGAGAGCCAAGCCGAAGCGCCGCAGGTATCGACGCCACATACAGCGCCAGCAAGTGACCCGTTGACGCCTGCCTCCGAACCTCTAGTCAACGGATTGACCACGGCGCAGATTGTCGAAGCGTTCGATGGCCTAGTTACTTTTAACTTGGCTAAGTCGATGACCGACAAGGCCGTGTGGACTCACGACGCAAGAATTACAAGCGGCACCAAAGGGGGGAGGTACAAGTCACTTTGGAACCCTGTGATAATGGCGACCGCGCTACATGAACGAAATAATGCACCAATGCCGAAGCTGAACCAAGCATTCAACTCCTGCACGTTCTTGGCCGACTGGCGGGAAGAATGGAACAGGTATTCGAAAATGTAGGGGCTTAAATGCCGGGGTGCAATGCCGGACAAATGCCGGGGCGCGGCTCGCAAACCTGCATAAATACTTGTTTCAAATGCCGGGGCATATAGTCGGGCGACCCCGGTAATTTTTACTGAATCATCTTAAACACGCAGCGATGCGAAAAGGTGATTCAAAATGAAAATCTCCCAACCCTTCCTCCCTCTCGACCAAGAGAACCGCAGCCACGTTGACACCGCGTGCGCTGCCTTTCACCTGACCCGCAAAGACCAGACATTGCGCGCCTGGGCCTGCCTTGAAAATGGGCCGCTGCGCCCTATCCGCATCATGGGCCGCCTTGCCTGGGCTACGGCTGATATTCGCCGCCTGCTGAACGGGGGGCTGTAATGGACAAGGGCCAATCCCCACTGTTTGCAGAATTGACCCTTGGCGCTGACACCCAAGATTTTACCGCACATGCCGCCCGCAAATTCACCGGCACAGATAACCCGCGACACCTGCGCGTGATTCATGCCCTGATGATTCGCTCAAGGAAGCGCGAGGAAATCGACCGCATTGCAGGTGCATCAAATGGGCCTGAGTTGATGGCCGAGTTGCGCCGCCGTGGACTGCGCGCACAGTGCCAGAGAACCCCCGCTATCGACCGCGACGGCTACCCTGTCAAGCCCGGCGTTTATGAGTTTGATGAAGACGACCGCCGCGCCGTCAATGTTTGGTTGCGCAAGCGCGATGCAAAGGCCACATCATGAGCCGCGCCGTTTTCAAACTGGCCTGCACGGTGGCATCGGCGCTGCCTTACCTGTCAATGCTGGCCGCGCTCTTTTGCGTGGTGGCCTGGGGGTGCGAATGGTAAGCGCCAACACGATTTTTTGCGCCTCGCTGCTGGAAGCATTCGCCAGTGTTTCAATGACCTACCCTGACACGGAGATAGAGCCGGGCAAGCTGGCGCGGTTCTCGACCAACGACAGGCCGCACGACAAGGCCGGATGGTGCAAGTTGTTCCCCGATGGCACGGGCGCTGCTTTCGGTTGCAATCGTGAAGGCTCAAAATTTAAGTGGCAACAACGCGACAACAACGCACCGCTGCCAACCAAGGCCGAACGCCAGGCCGCCCGCGCCAAGTCTGAGCAGGCAAGGCAACACGCCCAACGCGAGCGCGCCGCAGAGCACGCCGCCGCCGCCGTGACTGCCGCTCACGTCCTGCGCGATACGTTCGACCTCGACCCGAAGCACGGATACGCGAAGCGGAAAGGAATCACGCCGCATTGTGCCCGCCAGGATGCAGCCGGTTCCATTGTGCTACAGGTTCATGGTTCCGATGGCGCATTACAGAGCCTGCAATTTATTGGCGCGGATGGTGGCAAGCGGTTCCTGGGCAAAGCGAAAATGAAGGGTGGCCGGATGTTCATTGGCGCGCCTGTGAATGGCCTGCCGCTGGCGCTGGTGGAAGGATGGGCGACAGGTTGCAGCATTCACGATACGACCGGCGTCACCGTTGTTATTGGTTTTTCCGGTAGCAACCTGGACGACGTGGCCGCCGACCTGCGCCGCCAGTTCCCCGACTCACCGCTTCGTATTGCTGGGGACCTCGACGCGCACGGCAAGGGTTTGGAGTATGCCCAAGCTGCTGCTGCCGCTGGCGCTGGTGTGGTGGTTCTGCCGGTGTTTGCTGATGGCCGTGTCGCTGGCGACTTCAACGACTTGCACCAAGCCGAAGGACTCGACGCGGTACGGCTGCAACTGAGCGCCGCGCCTGATATGTCGTCCCGTGAAATTGCGCCATTCATGGAGCCTTGCTTGCCGAAGTGCGACGCCCGCGACGGCACACGCGACACTCGACCGCTCACCGAGTTAGGCAACGCTCACCGCCTGTTTGATGCCAATGGCGAGCGCCTAAAATATGTTCACGACGCGCAATCGTGGATTGTATGGGACGGGGCCGCGTGGGAATGGGATGCCGGTTCCGGCGTGCGCTCGATGGCCGCCCGGCTGCCAAATGCGATTTATGCCGAGGGTGCCGGGCACATCAATGACGCCGAACACTTCGGAAAGTGGGCGCGCAAGTCGCAAGAGCAACGCACGGTTAACGCTGCCGTCTCGATGCTGGCCGACTTCGCGCCGGTACGCCTGCCGCTGGCCTGCATTGATGCTGACCATTTCACCATCGGGTTCAATCAGGCCCGGCAAGTTATCGACCTGCGCAACGGGGCTACACGGGCCGCTGTGCCTGCTGACTACATCACAAAGAGCCTGAGTGCGGAAACCATCGGCAACGCCTCCAAAGCCGTGCGCTGGGTGCAATTTCTTGAACAGGTATTCAATGGCGACAAGGAGCTTATCGACTGGTTGCAACGCTTCACCGGGTATCTGCTGACAGGCTCGACGCGAGAGCAAATATTCTTGTTTTGCTTCGGGCACGGGGCAAACGGCAAGAGTGTCTTTATCGAAGTCCTAAAGCACATCATAGGCGACTACAGCCGCGCCATTGCATCGGAAACACTGAGTGAGTCCAAGCGCCAGGCCGGAGGCGCAACGCCTGACCTTGCCGCGCTAATCGGTGCCCGGCTGGTTCTGTGTTCTGAGACCGAGGACAACACGGCGCTTGCTGAATCACTGGTGAAAAGCCTTGTATCGGGCGATAGCATGGCCGTGCGCCAGCTCTACGCCGCGCCCGTACAGTTCACGCCCAATTTCAAGCTGGTCATGGCGGGGAACCACAAACCGATTGTGAGAGGCAACGACAACGGCATCTGGCGACGGGTGCGCCTGGTCCCGTTTGGCCGGACGTTCTCACCGGATGAGCGCGACCCGCAGTTACTCGACAAACTCAAAGCAGAGACGCCGCACATTCTGGCGTGGATGGTGGCCGGGTGCATCAAGTGGCAACGGCAAGGACTGGCCGACACGCCCGCAATGATTCGCCAAGCAACCGAAGCCTACCAAGTGGACCAAGACCTTACAGGCCGGTGGCTGGAAGAATGCACATCGTCAACCGCGCACGGCGAATCGTCAACGGGTGACCTGTACGCGAACTATAAGGCGTGGTGCCTCGATGGTGGCTTGAAACCGGCAAGCACAATTGTTCTTGGCCGCCGACTGAGCGAACGCGGGTACAACGTGCGCCAGTCAAGCGGTAAGCGAATCTGGTGCGGCTTGACCCTGACAGATTCGCGCCAAGACGACTACGCACGGGTGAAAGGTGGGTACTAATGCAAACAATCAACGTCAATCTATTGTCGATAGTGCGGATAGTGCGGATAAAGGGCTGTTTTCATAAACTCCCCCTATATTCGATTACTAGGAAAAGCTTTGAAAACAAGGGTTCATCCGCACTATCCGCACTTTGTTGCTTTGTGGAGGCTGCCGGATGACCAACAAAACGCCGTCACTTGATTTATTTGGCGACGACTTGCCAATCGTGCCGAGCACAAATGCCAGGCCCGAAGCCGCCGCCCTCGTGGAAGTCCTGCTGACCCTGCGAGCGCATCCGATGGTGGCGTGGGCCGAACGGATGAACAGCGGGGCCGCTCACATTGGCGGGCGCTTCGTGCGCTTCGGGTGGACGGGGTGCCCCGATGTGCTGGGGCAGACGAAGGACGGGCGATTGTTGGGTGTGGAGGTGAAGGCCGCGAAAGGACGGCTTCGACCTGAGCAAGGCGTGTTCCTGAAGCGCATCCGTGCTGCCGGGGGTGTGGCATTCATGGCGAGAGATTGCCGCGATGTATTTTTAAATCTTGATATTGCAGGAGGTAAGCAAGCATGACCGAACCGAAGAAGAAGCCCGGACGCTGGAAAGCGGGCGAGAGCGGGAACCCAAGAGGCAAGACGCCGGGAAGTGGCGAGCTTCAACGACTGCGCGCCGCCATTGGCGAGCATGTGCCGGAAATCATCACGCAACTGGTGGCCGCCGCCCGTGGTGGTGACATTCAAGCCGCACGGTTGATTCTGGAGCGCGTATTACCGCCCGTGAAGGCGATAGAGCAGGCCCAAGCTATCGACTTGCCGGAGCATGGGACGCTGACTGACCAAGGCCGCGCCGTACTGTCCGCCGTGGCTGCCGGTGAACTCGCACCGGGACAAGGCGCACAACTACTGGCCGCAATCGGCACACTTGGGAAAATTGCCGAGCTTGACGAACTGGCCGCACGCATAACCGCACTGGAGGGGAAACATGCAAAGCACTGAAAAACGCATTGCCGCGCTGGAGGCCGCCAGGAACGCTGCCGCGTTTCGCTGCATCCGGCTCCAATTGGGCGAGACTGAGCAGGAAGCGCGCCGCCGCTGTAACGTGGCCGACGATGTGACCGACATTCTATTTATTCGGCGCGTGATTATTCGCCCTACGGAGGAAAGCCATGCAAGCCATTGAAAAGCGGGTTGCTGCGCTGGAAGCCAAAGCCAACGAAGGAAATTCATCGTTCAAGCTGGTGATGGTTGCGCATGGCGAGACGCACGACCAAGCAATGACGCGGGAAGGCTTCGCGCCTGATGCTGCCGATGTACTGTGCGTGGTGTTCGTTTCGCCCACTGACGCTAGGCTATAGAGTCGCCAAAATAAATCATCCAAGCCCGGCCTAATCCGCTGGGCTTTTTTTCATTCGTGGGGCAATACGAGCGCACGCGCGAGGGGCTGAAAAAATATCAATTTCAATCAGATGTGCGTAACGCGACAGTGGCGACCGCGCAACAGACCCGGCTGTATTTATCAAATCGGGTTACACAGCGGTTACATGAGCGGAAGAGGGAGGCAGAAAACAAAAAAGACCCACAAGCAGAAGCGTGCAAGTCTTTGATTTTATTATATAAAACTGGTGGGCCTCCCGTGAGTCGAACACGGCACCAACGGATTATGAGTCCGCTGCTCTAACCAAGCATGAGCTAGAGGCCCAGTCTGCTGCACAAGCGCTGGGGCCGGCGATACCCGCCCGCGCGCACTTCGTGTAGAAACGAAGTGGCGAGGATAGGGGTTACGCCAACACTAGTCAAGTCTTAGTTGCCTTCCAAGAAGCTTTTCAGCTTGTCGGAGCGCGACGGGTGGCGCAGCTTGCGCAGCGCCTTCGCCTCGATCTGGCGGATGCGCTCGCGCGTGACGTCGAACTGCTTGCCGACCTCTTCCAAGGTATGGTCGGTCGACATCTCGATGCCGAAGCGCATGCGCAGCACCTTCGCCTCGCGCGGCGTCAAGGAATCGAGCACGTCCTTGACGACGCCGCGCATCGACGCGTGCAGCGCCGCGTCGGCCGGCGCCAGCGTGTTGTTGTCCTCGATGAAGTCGCCCAGGTGGGAGTCGTCGTCGTCGCCGATCGGCGTTTCCATCGAGATCGGTTCCTTGGCGATTTTCATGATCTTGCGGATCTTGTCCTCGGGCATTTCCATCTTGATCGCCAAGGTCGCCGGATCGGGCTCGGCGCCGGTTTCCTGCAGGATCTGGCGCGAGATCCGGTTCATCTTGTTGATCGTCTCGATCATGTGCACCGGGATGCGGATGGTGCGCGCCTGGTCGGCGATCGAACGGGTGATCGCCTGGCGTATCCACCACGTCGCGTAGGTCGAGAACTTGTAGCCGCGGCGGTATTCGAACTTGTCGACGGCCTTCATCAAGCCGATGTTGCCTTCCTGGATCAGGTCGAGGAATTGCAGGCCGCGGTTGGTGTATTTCTTGGCGATTGAAATGACCAGGCGCAGGTTGGCCTCGGTCATTTCGCGCTTGGCCTTGCGCGCCTTCATTTCGCCGGCCGCCATCTGCCGGTTGATGTTGCGCAGGTCCGGCAGCGGCAGCACCACGCGCGCCTGCAGGTCGATCAGGCGCTGTTGCAGCTCCTTCACCGTGGGAATGTTGCGGCCCAGGATGGTGCTGTAGGCGTGGCCGGCGTTGACTTCGCCGTCGACCCAGTTCAAATTGGTTTCATTGCCCGGGAACACCTTGATGAAGTGGGCGCGCGGCATGCCGCACTTGTTCACCGCGACGTCGAGGATCTGCTTTTCAATGTGGCGCACCTCGTCGACCTGGCCGCGCAGCGTGTCGCACAGCTTCTCGACGACCTTGGCGGTGAAGCGGATGCCCAGCAGTTCGTGCGAGATCGATTCCTGCGCCTTGACGTAGGATTTCGAGTTGTAGCCGTCCTTTTCAAACGCCTTGCGCATCTTGTCGAACTGCTGGGAGATGATGGCGAATTTTTCCAGCGCGTTGCGCTTCAGGGTTTCCAGCTGTTCGGCGGAGAAGCCGGCCGCGCCGGAGGCGTTGCTTTCCTCTTCCTCGCCCTCGGCCTCTTCCTCGTCCTCGCCGTCCTCCTCGTCGTCCTCGACCGGCGCCACCACTACCGGCGCGGCGTCCTCGTTCTGGTCGACCAGGCCGTCGACGACTTCGTCGATCTTGCTCTCGTCGTTGGCGATGCGGTCGGCCGCGGCGATGATCTCGGCGATCGTCACCGGGCAGGCCGAGATGGCCTGGATCATGTCCTTCAGGCCGTCCTCGATGCGCTTGGCGATTTCAATCTCGCCCTCGCGGGTGAGCAGCTCGACCGACCCCATTTCGCGCATGTACATGCGCACCGGGTCGGTGGTGCGGCCGAAGTCGGAGTCGACCGTCGACAGCGCCGCCTCGGCGGCCGCCTCGGCCTCGTCGTCGCTGGTGACGGTGGCGACATTGTCCGACAGCAGCAGCGTCTCGGCGTCGGGCGCGTGCTCGTAGACCGCGATGCCCATGTCGTTGAAGGTGCCGATGATGCCTTCGATGGCTTCCGGATCGACGATGTTCTCGGGCAGATGGTCGTTGATCTCGGCGTAGGTCAGGAAGCCGCGCTCCTTGCCGAACTTGATCAGCGTTTTCAGCTTCTGCCGGCGCCGTTCCAGTTCCTCTTCGCTGGCCTCGGTGTCGGACGAGAAGGCGTCCTTCAGCAGCGCCCGCTCCTTGGCCTTGCGGTCCTTGGCCTTGGCCTTGTCGACCGCCTTCAGCTCGGCGCGCTCGACCGCGTTCAGCGCGGCCACCTCGTCATTTTCGGGCTGGAATTCCTTCGGCTTGCGGCCGCGCCTGCCCGGCACCTTGACCGACGGCAGCACGTAGCCGGAGGTGTCGATGGCGGCCAGCGCGGCCGCGTCGGTGGTTTGGCTGACCACCGGCGCACTGGTGACGCGCGCTTCCGGCCTGTCGATCGCCTTTTCGGCTTTCGCGGTAACTTTGCTTGGCTTTTCAGCCACATTGGGTTCGGGTTTCTTGATTGGCACAGGCGCTTTCGATTACACAACGACTTGCTTTACGGTGGATTAGGATAAAGTTTGCTGCCGGCCCCGCCGGGGCCACCATCTTCGCAGCCGCCAACGACGCGGCTGCGACACTGCCCTACGTTACTTACACCTCGTCGGCCGCGATCCGCGTATGCCGCAGACAGTTCCACCACGGCCATACCCGGCCGTCTTCGGCGGAAATGCGGCTGCATCCGGCTGCGTGTGGGGGCGAGGGCCAAAAATGGCTGCGGCTGACGGCATGCTTGCCATCGGCGCAGACCACGCTGCGCCGCCGAAACCACCAGCTGGCCCTGGCCGCCGACGCCGTCCGTATGCGCCGATCAAGAGCCTAACTTACTGAAAACAAACACTATTTTCGAAACAATACTACCCTGCCAAAGCATAGAATACTTAGCATTTAATTATAGCACGGCCAAATTCTTTTTCCAGCCCGGGGCCGCCCCGGGGGGGGGGCGGGAGTTCCCCACCCGCGGGTTGGCAACTCCCCCCCCCCCCCCCCCAAAAAATGTGTTTGTGTCTCTCCCACTCCTCCTGGAACCAAAAACCCCACCTTTCTTTCTGTGCGGGGGGAAGG
>NZ_JBJXIB010000032.1:0-44793 GCF_046115965.1 Janthinobacterium sp. CG_23.3
GGAATCGCCAGCAAACGCTTAAAGGCAGGATGGAGCGCCGACTATCTTGCCAAGGTCTTGGGGCTGCCGGCCTGATTCTTCATGCAATCGCCCTGCGTCGCCGGGGCGGCAATCCGTGAGCGCATGGAAAAAGCTTTATAATTCAGGGTTTTGATGATTTTTGCGGAGTTTTGAATGCCGATTTACGCTTACCGCTGTGACGATTGTGGTTTCGCCAAAGATGTCTTGCAGAAGATGTCCGATCCAGTGCTGACGGTTTGTCAGTCGTGCGGCAAGCCTACGTTTAAGAAACAATTGACCGCCGCCGGCTTCCAGTTAAAGGGCACCGGCTGGTATGCGACCGATTTCCGCGGCGGCACGCCGCCGAGCACGGCGCTGCCGACCGGCCCGGCCGACGCGGCGCCGGCGAAGGACGCCGCGCCCGCCGCAGCGGCAGCCGCGCCCGCCGCCGAGGCCAAGAGCGCCGCGCCGGCCAAGGCCGACTGAGGTTTTACCACGGCGGACGGCGCGAGCCGCCTGCCCGTCACCAAGAACAGAGAGACCGATGCGTAAATATTTCATTACCGGATTGCTGATTTTGGTTCCGCTGGCAATCACGGCCTGGGTCTTGAACCTGGTGATCAGCACCATGGACCAGTCCCTGTTGCTGGTGCCCGGCAGCACCCAGCCGATGACGTTGTTCGGCCGCGACTTCCCGGCGCTGAGCACGATTCCCGGCCTCGGCACGGTGTTGACGGTGTTGATTGTGTTCGTCACCGGCTTGCTGACCAATAACCTGGTCGGCAACTACGTGGTGCGCGTGTGGGAAAAGCTGTTGCAGCGCATTCCCATCGTCAATTCCTTGTATTCAAGCGTCAAGCAGGTTTCCGACACGCTGTTTTCCTCGTCCGGCAACGCCTTCCGCAAGGCCGTGCTGGTGCCTTATCCGCACCAGAACTCGTGGACCATCGCGTTCCTGACCGGCGTGCCGGGCGGCGACGTGCGCAACCACCTGGTGGGCGACTATGTCAGCGTGTACGTGCCGACGACGCCGAATCCGACCTCCGGTTTCTTCCTGATGATGAAGCGCGGCGACGTCGTCGAACTCGACATGAGCGTCGACGTCGCCCTCAAGTACATCGTCTCGATGGGCGTGGTGGCGCCCGAACCGGCGCCGCCGGCCAAACATTAAACCGACAATAAACGGGCACGCGTCCGCGAAGCAGGGCGCGGCCATCTGAATAATCTAACCTGGACTGAGAAATTTATGTCAATGCGTACACATTACTGCGGCCTCACCACCGAAGCCCTGCTTGGACAAACCGTCAACCTGTGCGGCTGGGTGCATCGCCGGCGCGACCACGGCGGCGTCATTTTCATCGACTTGCGCGACCGCGAAGGCCTGGTGCAGATAGTCTGCAACCCCGAGCAGGCTGAAGTCTTCAAAGTGGCCGAAGTGGTGCGCAACGAGTATTGCCTGCGCGTCACCGGCGTCGTCAGCAACCGCCTCGAAGGCACCGTCAACAACAACCTGAAGTCGGGCAAGATCGAAGTGGTCTGCTCCAACCTGGAAGTGTTGAACGCCTCGGTCACGCCGCCGTTCCAGCTGGACGACGACAACCTGTCCGAAACCACCCGCCTGACCCACCGCGTGCTGGACCTGCGCCGTCCGCAGATGCAAAACAATCTGCGCCTGCGCTACAAGGTGACGATGGAAGTGCGCAAGTACCTCGACGAACTGGGCTTCATCGACATCGAAACGCCGATGCTGACCAAGTCGACCCCGGAAGGCGCGCGCGACTACCTGGTGCCGTCGCGCGTCAACGCCGGCAACTTCTTCGCGCTGCCGCAATCGCCGCAGTTGTTCAAGCAGCTGCTGATGGTCGCCAACTTCGACCGTTACTACCAGATCGTCAAATGCTTCCGCGACGAAGACTTGCGCGCCGACCGCCAGCCTGAATTCACCCAGATCGATTGCGAAACCTCGTTCCTGTCGGAACAAGAGATCCGCGACCTGTTCGAGAACATGATACGCATCGTCTTCAAGAACACCCTCGACATCGACCTGCCGAACCCGTTCCCGGTGATGGACTTCGCCACCGCGATGGGCCTGTACGGTTCCGACAAGCCGGACATGCGCGTCAAGCTGGCCTTTACCGACCTGACCGCCGTCATGAAAGACGTCGACTTCAAGGTCTTCGCCGGCGCGGCCAACATGGAAGGCGGCCGCGTGGTCGGCCTGCTGGTACCGGGCGGCGCCAAGGAAGGTTCCGGCATGCCGCGTTCGGAAATCGACGCCTACACCCAGTTCGTCGCCATTTACGGCGCCAAGGGCCTCGCTTACATCAAGGTCAACGAGAAGGCCAAGGGCCGCGACGGCCTGCAATCGCCGATCGTCAAGAACCTGCACGACGCCGCGCTGGCGCAGATCGTCGAGCTGACCGGCGCCCAGGACGGCGACTTGATCTTCTTCGGCGCCGACAAGGCCAAGGTCGTCAACGACGCCATCGGCGCGCTGCGCGTGAAGATCGGCCACAGCGAATTCGGCAAGAAAGCCGGCCTGTTCGAGGACAGCTGGAAGCCGTTGTGGGTGGTCGACTTCCCGATGTTCGACTACGACGAGGAAAACGACCGCTGGACCGCGACCCACCATCCGTTCACGGCGCCGAAAGACGGCCATGAAGACATGCTGGAAACCAATCCGGGCGCCTGCATCGCCAAGGCCTACGACATGGTCTTGAACGGTTGGGAGTTGGGTGGCGGTTCGATCCGCATCCACCGCGAAGAAGTGCAGAGCAAGGTGTTCCGCGCCTTGAAAATCGACGCCGAGGAAGCCCAGTTGAAGTTCGGCTTCCTGCTCGACGCGCTGCAATACGGCGCGCCGCCGCACGGCGGCCTGGCGTTCGGCCTGGACCGCATCGTCACGATGATGACCGGTTCCGATTCGATCCGCGACGTGATCGCCTTCCCGAAAACCCAGCGCGCGCAGTGCCTGTTGACCCAGGCGCCGTCCGAAGTGGACGAGAAGCAATTGCGCGAACTGCACATCCGCCTGCGCGCCGCCGAGCCGAAAGTCGCTTAACCGTCGTCCGGCCCGCCTGCACGGGGGGCCGCATGCTGTGAAAAAAGGCGCGGGAGACTGCGCCTTTTCTTTTAATATGAGCCATAAAATCCCCGAATCCGTCCTGGTCGTGATCCACACCGCCGCGCTGGAGGTGCTGCTGCTCGAGCGCGCCGACCGGCCCGGCTTCTGGCAATCCGTGACCGGCTCGCTCGACGCGCCCGACGAGCCGCTGCTGGCCACCGCCGCCCGCGAGCTGTTCGAGGAAACCGGCATCGTCGCCGACGCCGCGGCGCTCCGCCTGCGCGACTGGCAGTTGTCGAACATCTACGAAATCTACCCGGTCTGGCGCCACCGCTACGCCCCCGGCGTCACGCACAACACCGAGCACGTGTTCAGCGTCGAGGTGCCGCGCGACATCGCCGTCACGCTCAGCCCGCGCGAACATCTGCGCCACGTCTGGCTGCCCTACCTGGAGGCGGCCGACCGGTGTTTCTCGTCTTCCAACGCGGAAGCCGTGCTGCAACTGCCGCAGCGCTTGAAATAGCCCCGGCCCACGAAAACCGCGCGCGCTTAAACGGTATTGCGCCGCCGCGCGGGCGCCGTTGTGGCGGCGATGCGAAGCTTTCACCGCCGCACAATTGAAGTCGTGCGGAAATGGCGGCTATGGGGTTAAAATCAAGCCATGAAAATCCGCGTAGCAACTTATAACATCCACAAGGGCGTCTCCTCGATGCGCGGCCAGCCCCGCGTACACGCCTTGAAACAGGCGATTGCCCTGTTCGAGGCCGACGTCGTCTTTTTGCAGGAAGTCCAGGGCCGGCACGACCGCAACGCCGCCCAGTTCGGCGCCGAAAGCCACGGCCACAAGCACTGGCCGGAGACGGCCCAGCACGAGTTCTTCGCCGGCGCCTCGCACCATTCGGCGTACGGCATGAACGCCGTGTACGACCACGGCCACCACGGCAACGCGCTGCTGAGCGCGTTTCCGATCGGCTCCACCCGCAACCACGACGTCTCCGACCACGCCTACGAGCAACGCGGCATCCTGCACTGCGTGCTGCAGACCGAGGGCGTCGACGTGCATTGCTACGTGGTCCACCTGGGCCTGTTCGAGGCCGGCCGCGGCCGCCAGACCGAGGCGCTGATCGAGGCCGTGATGGCGTCCGCGCCGCACGGCGAGCCGGTCATCATCGCCGGCGACTTCAACGATTGGCGCAACAACCTCAGCGACAAGCTGCGCAACGCGCTCGGCGTGGTCGAGGTGTTCGACCAGCGCGCGTCGAATTCGGCGATCGGCGACCTGGTGCGGCAACTGGCGCGGCGCAAGGCGGCGACGCCAACGCTGACGCCGGCGCGCACCTTCCCGGCGGCCCTGCCCTGGTTCCGCCTCGACCGCATCTACGTGCGCGGTTTCCAGGTCGAAACGGCCCAGGTGATGCACGGCACGCTGTGGGCCAAACTGTCCGACCACGCACCCATCGTCGCCACGTTGAAACTGGCGTAGACTGGACCCATGCGATCCGTCACCTATATAGCCGATAACGACATCACACTGCTGCATTGCGGCACCGACTATTTCCCCGCGCTGATCGCGGCGATCGACTCGGCCCGCTACGACATTTATTTCGAAACCTATATCTTCGCCGACGACGACACCGGCAACGCGGTCAAGGCCGCGCTGATACGCGCCGCCGGCCGCGGCGTGCAGGTGTTCATGATCACCGACTGGTTCGGCACCGGCAACGCGCGCGCCAAGCGCATGCACGCCGAGTTGGAGGCGGCCAAGGTGCACCACCGCATCTTCAACCCCTGGTTCCGCCGCGGCGTCACGCGCACCCACCGCAAGATCTGCGTCGTCGACCGCGACGTGGCGCTGGTCGGCGGCATCAACATCAACGACGACATGTTCTGCGACTACGACCACCGCATCGCGCTGTCGGCGCCGCGCTGGGACTTCGCGGTGCAGGTGCGCGGCCCGCTGGTGGGCGCGATCCACCAGGAGGCCCAGGCGCAGTGGGCGCGGCTCGGCAAGATGGGGCTGCTCAAGCGCATCCACCTGTACCGCGAGCTGCGCGCCGTCAACAAGGCGCAGGCGCGCAGCGTCGTCAAGGCCGGCTTCGTGGTGCGCGACAACCTGCGCAACCGCCGCACCATCCAGCGCGCCTACCTGCAGGCGCTGGGCCAGGCCAGGCACAGCGTGCTGTTGGCCAACCCGTATTTCGCGCCGGGGCGCAAGTTCCGCGAGGCGCTGGCCTCGGCCGCGCTGCGCGGCGTCGAGGTGGTGCTGTTGATCGGCGTCGGCGAAATCTGGCTGCAGGACGCCGTCGCCCATTCCTTCTACCCGAAGCTGCTCGACGCCGGCGTCAAGCTGGTCGAATACCACAAGACCCAGTTGCACGCCAAGGTCGCGGTGGTCGACGACGACTGGGCCACGGTCGGTTCGAGCAACGTCGACGGCCTGAGCCTGTTCCTGAACCAGGAAGCCAACGTCGTCGTCAAGGACGCCGCCTTCGCGCTGGCCCTGCGCGGCCACATCGAGCGCGCCATCGCCGACGGCGTGGTGGTGCACAAGGACGATTTCGCCCACGTCGGGCGCTTGCGCCGGCTCGGCTACGAAGCCGCCTTCATCCTGTATAAACTGGCGATGCGCGTGTTCGCGATGGGTAAATACGCTTGAAGTAGTGCGTTTAAATGAGTACGCTTACATCAGTGCGCATAAACCAGTGCGCTTAACCGTCCCGTCCAACCATCACGCTGAAACCACCATGACCGACACCGTACGAATCGACAAATGGCTGTGGGCCGCGCGCTTTTTCAAGACCCGTTCGCTGGCCACCGACGCGGTCGACAACGGCAAGGTGCGCGTCGGCGGCGAGCGCGTCAAGCCGGCGCGGCCGCTGCGCCTGGGCGACGAGCTGCTGGTCGACAACGGCGCCGACAACTGGGAGCTGCGGGTGCTGGGCCTGTCGGACCAGCGCGGCAGCGCCCCGGTGGCGCGCCTGCTGTACGCGGAAACGCCGGCCAGCATCGCGCGCCGCGCCAACGAGGGCGAGCAGCGCAAGTTGTTCCGCGAGCCAGGCGCCGCCATCAAGGGCCGCCCGACCAAGCGCGACCGGCGCCAGTTGAGCAAGGCCAGCGGTGCCGACTAGGCGGCAAACCGGGCGCGCCCGGAACAAAATCCCCGATGCTGCGTTGCAGCAATAGAACCTCGCCTCTAATGTTCCCGTTTGACTTTTATGCCCCGGTGGATAATAGTACGAGCGTTCGGAATTCTTTTCAACTGAAGTGGGTTCACATCGTTGCCGACGTACTGTTCCTGTGAATTCGAAACTAGCTTTGAACGGAAATATCATCAATACATCAATTAAATTCATGCGCAAAGGCGAGTTGACCCGCGCGGCCATCCTCGACGTGGCGTTGGACTTGTCCAGCCGCGACGGGCTGGAGGGCCTGACCATCGGCCTGCTCGCCGACAGGATGAACATGAGCAAATCGGGCGTGTTCGCGCATTTCGGCTCGCGCGAAGACCTGCAGATGGAGGTGTTGAAGCTGTACCACCATCGTTTTGAGCAGGAAGTGTTTTTCCCGAGCATGAAGGAGCCGCGCGGCATCTTGCGCCTGAAATCGATGTACGCGCGCTGGATCAAGCGCGTCAGCGTTGAAATCGCCTCCGGTTGCATCTACATCAGCGGCGCGGTCGAGTACGACGACCGGCCCGGGCCGATCCGCGAGGAGCTGGTCTCGATGGTGCGGGCATGGCAGGGCGCGTTGTTGCGCTGCGTCCAGCAGTCGATCGAAACGGGTGATTTAAAACCCGACACCGACCCGCAGCAGCTGGTGTACGAGATGTACGGCCTGATTTTGGGCTTGCACCACGATGCGCGTTTCCTGCGCATCCCCGGTAGCGTGGAACGGGCCCGGCTGGGCTTCAACCGCCTGATCGACAATTACCACAACCCGCGGCCGGGCGCCGCGCCGGCCGCACAGAAGACTTCGTAAGCCGTTGCGCGCGCCGCCTGCGCGCAACTTGAGAATCACATTTAGAGCTATTTAGCCGCCAGGAGAAAAATTATGGGTCAATACGTCGCGCCAATCCGGGACATGCAATTCGTGCTGCACGAGTTCCTGCAAGTTGAGCAAGAGTTGAAACAAATGCCGCACTACGCTGAAGTCGACGCCGACATCATCAACCAGGTTCTGGAAGAGGGCGGCAAGTTCACGTCCGAGGTGTTGTTCCCGTTGAACCACTCCGGCGACCGCGAAGGCTGCCGCCACGACAACGTCGCGCACACCGTGACGACGCCGAAGGGCTTCAAGGACGCCTACAAGCAGTACGTCGACGCCGGCTGGGGCGCGCTGTCGTGCTCGCCGGAATACGGCGGCCAGGGCTTGCCGCTGGTGCTGAATAATTCGTTCTACGAAATGCTGAACTCGGCCAACCAGGCCTGGACCATGTACCCTGGCCTGTCGCACGGCGCCTACGAGTGCCTGCTTGAGCACGGCACCGACGAACAAAAACGCCTGTACCTGCCGAAGCTGGTCTCGGGCGAGTGGACCGGCACCATGTGCCTGACCGAAGCGCACTGCGGCACCGACCTGGGCATGCTGCGCTCGAAAGCGCTGCCGCAGGAAGACGGCTCGTGGTTGATCACCGGCAGCAAGATCTTCATCTCGGCCGGCGAGCACGACATGTCGGAAAACATCCTGCACCTGGTGCTGGCCCGCGTGCCGGACGCGCCGGAAGGCTCGAAGGGCATCTCGCTGTTCCTGGTGCCGAAGTTCCTGCCGAACGCCGACGGCAGCGTCGGCGCGCGCAACCCGATCACCTGCGGCGCGATCGAAGAGAAAATGGGCATCCACGGCAATTCGACCTGCCAAATGAACCTGGACGGCGCCCGCGGCTGGATCATCGGCCAGCCGAACAAGGGCTTGAACGCCATGTTCGTGTTCATGAACGCGGCCCGCCTGGGCGTGGGCATGCAGTCGCTCGGCCTGACCGAAGTGGCTTACCAGAACGCCCTGGCCTACGCCAAGGACCGCATCCAGATGCGCAGCCTGTCGGGCGTCAAAGCCCCCGAAAAAGCCGCCGATCCGATCATCGTGCATCCGGACGTGCGCCGCATGCTGCTGACGTGCAAGGCCTACGCCGAGGGCGCGCGCGCCTTCACCTCGTACGCCGCGTTGCAGATCGACCGCGAACTGCACCACCCGGACGAGGAAGTGCGCAAGGAAGCGGCCGACGAAGTGGCGCTGCTGACGCCGATCATCAAGGCGTTCATCACCGACAACGGCTGGATCGCCACCTCGGAAGCGATGCAAGTGTTCGGCGGCCACGGCTACATCGCCGAATGGGGCATGGAGCAGTACGTGCGCGACGCCCGCATCAACCTGATCTACGAAGGCACCAACACGATCCAGTCGCTCGACTTGCTGGGCCGCAAGGTATTGATGGACAACGGCGCCAAGCTGCGCAAGTTCGGCGCCAAGATCCAGGCCTTCGTCGAAGAGAACGGCACCGACGAGGCGATGAGCGAATTCGTCACGCCGTTGGGTGAGCTGGGCGCGAAAGTGTCCAAGCTGACCATGGAAATCGGCATGAAGGCGTTCCAGAACCCCGACGAAGTCGGCGCCGCGGCGGTACCTTACCTGCGCGTGGTCGGCCACCTGGTCTACAGCTACTTCTTCGCCCAGATGGCGAAGATCGCGCTGGAGAAGGAATCGTCCGGCGACAATTTCTACAAAGCGAAACTGGCCACGGCGCGTTTCTACTTCGCCCGCCTGCAACCTGAAACCGCCACCCTGATCCGTCAGGCGCGCTCCGGTTCGGCCAGCCTGATGGCACTCGACGCCGACTTGTTCTAAGAGATAGAGGATTATTATGACCAATTTCATCGTGAAAAAAGTAGCCGTGCTCGGCGCCGGCGTGATGGGCGCGCAAATCGCCGCCCATTGCATCAACGCCAAAGTGCCGGTCGTGCTGTTCGACCTGCCGGCCAAAGAGGGTGCCAAGAACGGCATCGTGCTGCGCGCCATTGACAACCTGAAAAAGCTCAGCCCTGCGCCGTTCGGCAACAAGGACGACGCCGCCCTGATCCAGGTCGCCAACTACGAGGACAACCTGGACCTGTTGGCCGGTTGCGACCTGATCATCGAAGCCATCGCCGAGCGCATGGAATGGAAGCACGACCTGTACCAGAAGGTCGCGCCGCATATCGCGCCGAACGCGATCTTCGCCTCGAACACCTCGGGCCTGTCGATCAACAAGCTGGCCGACGGCTTCGACGACGAACTCAAGGCGCGCTTTTGCGGCGTGCATTTCTTCAACCCGCCGCGCTATATGCACCTGGTTGAACTGATCCCGACCACCTCGACCAAGCCGGAGATCCTCGACCAGCTGGAAGTGTTCCTGACCACCACGCTGGGCAAGGGCGTCGTGCGCGCCAAGGACACCCCGAACTTCATCGCCAACCGCGTCGGCGTGTTCGGCATGCTGGCCACCATCTACGAAGCCGAAAAATTCGGCCTGTCCTGCGACGTCGTCGACGACCTGACCGGCGCCAAGCTGGGCCGCGCCAAGTCGGGCACCTTCCGCACCGCCGACGTGGTCGGCCTGGACACGATGGGCCATGTCATCAAGACCATGCAGGACAACCTGGCGGAAGACCCGTTCTTCGCCATCTACAAGACCCCGGCCGTGCTGGCCAAGCTGGTCGAAGCGGGCGCGCTGGGCCAGAAGTCGGGCGCCGGCTTCTACAAAAAAGTCGGTAAGGAAATTCAGCGCCTGGACTTCGCCACCGGCGAATACGTCGCCGGCGGCGGCAAGGCCGCCGACATCGTCGCCCGCATCCTGAAGGAAAAGGACCCGGTCAAGAAAATGAAGGCCTTGCGCGAATCGACCAATCCACAGGCGCAGTTCCTGTGGGCGATCTTCCGCGACGCCTTCCACTACATCGCCGTGCACCTGGACACGGTCGCCGACAACGCCCGCGACATCGATTTCGCGATGCGCTGGGGCTTCGGCTGGAACGTCGGCCCGTTCGAAACATGGCAGGCGTCGGGCTGGACCCAGATCGCCACCTGGATCAACGAAGACATCGCCGCCGGCCACGCGCTGTGCAACGCGCCGCTGCCGGCCTGGGTGCTGGAAGGCCCGGTCGCCGAAAACGGCGTGCACACGCCGGCAGGTTCGTACTCGGCCGCCTCGAACAGCTTCGTGCCGCGTTCCAGCCTGGCCGTGTACGAGCGCCAGCAGTTCCGCGCGCCGGTGTTCGGCAGCGGCGCCATCGACGGCAAGACCTTTGGCACCACCGTCTTCGAAGACGACTCGGTACGCCTGTGGCACAGCGACGACGAAGTGCTGGTGATCTCGCTGAAAACCAAAATGCACGTGATCGGCGAAGGCGTCATCAACGGCCTGAAAATGGGCCTGGCCGAAGCCGAGAAGAATTTCAAGGGACTGGTGATCTGGAACGCCGACGCCGCCGACGGCGGCGCGTTCTCGGCCGGTGCCGACCTGCAAGCTGCCTTGCCATTGTTCATGCAAGGCGGCGCGAAAGCGATGGAGCCGGGTATCAAGCTGCTGCAAGATACCTTCATGGCGATGAAATACTCGAACGTGCCGGTGGTCGCCGCGGTGGCCGGCCTGGCCCTGGGCGGCGGTTGCGAGCTGGCGCTGCACGCGTCCAAGCGCGTCGCCTCGATCGTGTCCTACATCGGCCTGGTGGAAGTGGGCGTCGGCCTGATTCCCGCCGGCGGCGGTCTGAAGGAAGCGGCGGTGCGCGCGGCCAAGGAAGCCCAGGGCACCGACATCCTGCAATTCCTGAAAACCGGCTTCACCAACGCGGCCACCGCCAACGTGTCGAAATCGGCGCTGGAAGCCAAGAAAATGGGTTATCTGTCGGCTTCCGACGTCATCGTCTTCAACCCGTACGAGTTGCTGCACGTGGCCAAGGTGGAGGCGCGCGCCATGTTCGACGCCGGCTTCCGTCCGCCGCTGCAGACCCCGGTCGCGGTCACCGGCCGTTACGGCTGGGGCACCATCAAGGCGCAGCTGGTGAATATGCGCGACGGCGGCTTCATCTCCGCGCACGACTTCAAGCTGGGCGAGATGATCGCCGAGATCGTCTCGGGCGGCGACGTCGACCAGGGCAGCCTGGTCAACGAACAGTGGTTCCTCGACATGGAGCGTAAAGCCTTCCTGGAACTGCTGAACCACCCGAAAACCCAGGAACGGATCATGGGCATGATGCAAACCGGCAAGCCGGTACGCAACTAAGCCGGGTCGATACGGAAAGAGCGCCGCAAGACTGGCCCCGGGACGCCGAGCGCGGCATCGCCGTCGCCGCAACAACCCCGGGGTCGGGTCTCGCTACGACGGTCGTTCCGAAGCACCGAACTTCGATCAAAAATTTTTGAAAGAACACAATGAGCAAACAACTTCAAGACGCCTACATCGTCTCCGCAACCCGCACCCCGATCGGCAAGGCGCCGCGCGGCATGTTCAAGAACACCCGCCCGGACGACCTGCTGGTGCGCGTGCTGCAATCGGCCCTGGCGCAAGCGCCGGGCCTGGACCCTTCCTTGATCACCGACGCCATCATCGGCTGCTCGTTCCCGGAAGCGGAGCAGGGCTTCAACATCGCCCGCCAGGCCGTGCTGCTGGCCGGCTTGCCGAAAACCGTCGGCGGCGTCACCGTCAACCGTTATTGCGCCTCGGGCATCACCGCCATCGCCATGGCCGCTGACCGCATCCGCGTCGGCGAATGCGACGCCATGATCGCCGGCGGCATCGAGTCGATGTCGATGGTGCCGATGATGGGCCACCACCCGTCGATGAACCTGAACATGTTCACCGACGAAAACGTCGGCATGGCCTACGGCATGGGCCTGACCGCGGAAAAAGTCGCGACCCAGTGGAAAATCTCGCGCGAAGCGCAGGACGCCTTCGCCGTCGAATCGCACCGCCGCGCCATCGCCGCGCAGCAAGCCGGTTTCTTCAAGGACGAGACCACCCCGGTTGAAATCATCACCCGCACGCCCAACCTGGCCACCGGCAAGATCGACGTCAGCACCCGCGTCGTCGACACCGACGAAGGCGCGCGCGCCGATTCGAGCGTCGAATCGCTGGCGAAACTCAAGCCGGTGTTCGCCGCCAAGGGTTCCGTCACCGCCGCCAACAGCTCGCAAATGTCGGACGGCGCCGGCGCGCTGCTGATCGTCAGCGAAAAATTCCTGCGCGAGCACAACCTGACCCCGCTGGCGAAGTTCTCCTCGTTCGCGGTGCGCGGCGTGCCGCCGGAAATCATGGGCATCGGCCCCAAATTCGCCATTCCCGACGCCTGCAAGGCGGCCGGCATCACCCAGGATCAACTCGACTGGATCGAGCTGAACGAGGCGTTCGCCGCGCAAGCGCTGGCCGTCATCGGCGACCTCGGCCTGGACCCGTCGAAAGTGAACCCGATGGGCGGCGCGATCGCCCTCGGCCACCCGCTGGGCGCCACCGGTGCGATCCGCGCCGCGACCGTGATCCACGGCCTGCGCCGCAACAACCTGAAATACGGCATGGTCACCATGTGCGTCGGCGCCGGCATGGGCGCCGCCGGGATTTTCGAACGCATGTAATCTTGAGTTAACATTAACATCAAAGGGCGCGCCAGGAATTCCTGGGCGCCCTTATTTACATTTGGAGACAGCATGGATATTTTGTGCAGCAAGGCCGACGGCGTCCTGACGATTCAATTCAACCGCCCGGAGCGCAAGAACGCGATCACCACGACGATGTACCAGGCGATGGCCGACGCCATCAACGACGGCGAGCAAGACGCCGCCGTGCGCGCCATCCTGATCATCGGCCAGCCGGAGATTTTCACCGCCGGCAACGACCTCGACGATTTCGCCAAGACCGCGCGCCCGAGCGCCGGCGAAGTGTTTGAAGAGCGCCCGGTGTTCCGCTTCATGCGCGCGCTGAACGGCGCCAGTAAGCCGGTGGTGGCGGCCGTCTCCGGCGCCGCGGTCGGCATCGGCACCACGCTGCTGATGCATTGCGACCTGGTCTACGCGGCCGACAACGCCAAGTTCTCCATGCCTTTCGTGCAACTGGGCCTGTGCCCGGAATTCGCCTCCAGCCTGCTGTTCACGCAACTGGCCGGCTACCCGCGCGCGGCCGAAAAGCTGATGCTGGGCGAAGCCTTCCTGGCCGACGAGGCGCTGCAAATGGGCCTGGTGGCTAAGGTGCTGCCGCTGGCCGAATTGCTGCCGTTCGCCCGCGGCCAGGCCGCCAAGCTGGTGGCGTTGCCGGCGGCGTCGATCCGCGCCACCAAGCAATTGATGAAAAACCACCGCGCCGCGCCCATCGTCGACACGATGGCCGAGGAAAACAAGCTGTTCGGCGCCATGCTGCTGGCGCCGGAGGCGAAAGAGGCGTTCACCGCCTTCTTCGAGAAGCGCAAGCCGGACTTCAGCAAGTTCGCCTGATTCCGCGTGCACGGCGGCGCGCTGGAAAACGGTTGTTAAATACCGTTTGACGCGCGCATCGACTTGTCGCAGAATCGCGTCTCTGAAGTTTGACGAACCCTACTTTTTATGAAAGGACCGAGCATGCCACGTACGGCTATCAGCAATGCGCACCACCCATAGCCTCGGGCATGACTGCCCGGGGTCGTCGGCCATCGTTGCCGATCCCGAGCCGGTCGTTCCATACTTGAACCCCGGTGAGGAAACTCGCCGGGGTTTTGCGTTTCCGGGCACGTTTTCCGCGTGCCGCGCCCACCCCGGCATAACAAACCATGAAAGAAATTGTTATGCCAACCAAGATTAAAATCACATTGCCGAAGCCGCGCAACCCATTGGCGGTGGCGGCCAAGAGCCGGCGCGCCGGTTCGCACCAGGGCGAGCAGCCGCAGCGGCTGGCGCGCCGCGCCGAAAAGCACCAGTTGCATTTGCTGCTGGCGGGGCGCAAAGGGGCGGGCGGCGACGACGCGTGACGTCAGTAAAATCGGCGGCGTAAGCCAAAGGGCAGACCCTCGGGGTCTAGCCCTAATGCCGCCAAGTGAAGATTGCGTAGGTCGGATGAGCGGAACGCGTAATCCGACGACGAGCCGCTGCCGACGGATGGTTGCTGCGCCCGGTACGGCCCTTGGCTTATTTCCAAATTGTATATACAAGCTGGTTTTAATTCGTTCGTGGAATGAAAACCGGCCCTTATAGTGGTTTCTCCCTGGCATTACCCGTGCCCCCGGTCCACAAGGCCGGATGGCGCCCGTACGCCCCCTTTACCCAAAAGGGGGGCTTCCAATCCCAACAAGAGGAACCCATGTTCAAACCACTCAGTATCAGTCTGGCCATCGCCGCCGCCTTTCCCTCGTTCGCCGCCGCCGCCGACACGCTGGAGCGGGTCGTCGTGACCGGCTCGAATATCCGCGTCACGCAAAAGGAGGGCGCCAGCGCGGTCCAGGTGATCAGCGCCAAGGAACTCAGGGCCAGCGGCAAGGCCAGCATCGCCGACGTCATCCGGTCCATTTCCGCCAACAGCGGCAATAGTTACAACGAGCAGTACACCGGCAGTTTTTCGGCCGGCACCGCCGGTTTGTCGCTGCGCGGCATCGGCCAGAAAAACACCCTGATCCTGGTCAACGGCAAGCGCGTCAGCAGCTACGCCACCGCGCAGGATTTACAAGAGACCTTCGTCGACCTGAACAGCCTGCCGATGGCGGCGGTGCAGCGCATCGAGATCCTGAAGGACGGCGCCTCGTCGGTCTACGGCTCGGACGCGGTGGCCGGCGTGGTCAACATTATTTTGTACAAGGAATTCAGCGGCACCAAGCTGGGCGCCCAGGCCGGCGTGTCGACCGAAGGCACCGGCCAGAACGAGCGCAGCGCCAGCCTGCAAACCGGCTTCGGCACACTGCGGGACGACGGCTACAGCGTGGTCTTGTCGGTCGACGCGCAGCAGCGCGACAAGTTGCAGCAGAGCGATGTCGGCTGGATGCGCGCGGCCGACTTCCGCGGCCAGAACGGCGGTACGCTGTCGTGGCCGGTCACCAATTACACCGGCGGCCAGCCGACCCAGTTGCTGGGCGGGGCGCAGGGGCCGCTGCAATTGACGCCCTACGACAGCATCAATCCGGACAAGAGCGGCACGGTGCTGGCCTACAATCCGGCGCCCTACAGCACGCTGATCCCGGGCATCAAGCGGGTCCACTCCTCGCTGCGCGGCACGCTGCGTCTGGACGCCGACAGCGAGGCCTACGCCGAGCTGCTGCACAGCTATTCGCGCGCCGACCAGACCTTCGCCGCGCCGCTGTCGGTCAGCAGCAGCCTGCGCGCGTGGAACCAGGACCGCCAGGCGCTCGATACGATCCCGACGGTGCTACCGGTGGGCCATCCGAACAATCCCGGCGCCACGCCGCTGCCCTTCGTCGCCACGCTGTTCGACCTCGGGCCGCGCCTCAAAAGCGACCAGGTCACCTTTTACCGTGCGCTGGCCGGCGCCAAGGGCAGCCGCGCCGGCTGGGACTGGGACGCCTCGCTGGGCCGCTCCGGCAGCCGGCTGGAGGAGACGGTGCAAAATTTCGTCAACCGCTATGCGTTCGAGAAGGTGCTGGCGGATGGTAGCTACAATTTCGCCGACCAGTCGCACAACAGCGAGGCGCTGCGCCAGCGCCTGCGCCTGTCGACGCTGCGGCCGGCCGCCTCGACCCTGAGCACGCTCGACCTGTCGGCCTCGAAAGATTTGCTGGCGTTGCCGGCCGGCCCGCTCGGCTTCGCCGCCGGCGCCCAGTGGCGCCGCGAACGGATGGATTCGCAGACCTCGACGGCGGTGTTGTCGGGTACCGAGTTGCGCCCGGCGCTGAACATCATCGACGGCAGCCGCGACGTCACGGCCCTGTTCGCCGAGTTCAACGTGCCGGTGGTGGCCAAGCTGAACCTGAACCTGGCCGGGCGCGCCGACCATTACAGCGACTTCGGCCGGGCCTTTTCGCCGAAGGCGGCGCTGCGCTACCAGGGCGCCGACTGGCTGCTGCTGCGCGCCACCGTCTCGCGCGGTTTTCGCGCGCCGTCGCTGCCGGAAATCACCAACAGCAGCGCCGTCAGTTACACCAGCGTGCTCGATCCGCGCGACCCGATCTCGCCGACCCAGACCCGCGGCGTGACGCAGATCAGCAAGGCCAACACGGCGCTGCGGCCGGAGCGCTCGAACAACCTGAACCTGGGCGTGGTGATCGCGCCGAGCGGCAACAGCAGCGTCGGCGTCGACTACTACCGCATCAAGCAGCACGGCATCATCGGCACCGAGCGTTCCGACACCATCATCGCCAACGAGGCGCGCTTCCCGGCCCAGATCGCGCGCGACCCGCAGGGCCGCATCAGCACCTTGTACGTGCAATACGGCAACCAGGGCGACCGCGACGTGTCCGGCCTCGACATCGACCTGCGCCAGCGCTTCCTCGGCGGCGCTTGGGGTAATTTGACGCTGAACGGCCAGCTCAGCCGGGTGCTGCGCTTCGCCGCGCCCTTGTCCGAGGGCGAGGCGCCGACCAACGGCGCCGGCAACAACCACTTCGGCTCGATCCCGACGTGGCGCGGCGTCAGCGGCGCCACCTGGGACATCGGCGCCTGGTCCAACACGCTGACCTGGAACTACGTCGGCGCCTACCGCCAGGGCAAGCGCCCGCGGGAGCGGGTGGCGGCGTTCAGCACGCTCGACGCGAATCTTGCGTGGAAGGTGACGCCGGCGGCCAGCGTGAGCTTCATCGTGCAAAACCTGGGCAACAAGCGGCCGTCGTGGGACAGCTCGACCGACTTCTTCGACTATACCCAGGCCGACCCGCGCGGCCGCTTCGCCTCGGTCAAGTTGAACTACAAGTTCTGACGCTTGTCGTAGGTCGGATGGGCGCAGGGTAATCCGACGCGGAGCCGCTGCCGGCGCCAGTCGGGTTACGCCGTTGCGGCTAATCCGACCTACGCAAAGCGCGCCAACTGCACCGCATTAAGTGTTGGCGGCGCTTTCCTGCTCGGCCAGTTGCTGGCGGTAGGCGCTGGGCGTGACGCCCGCTTTGCCGCGGAAGGCGGTGGCGAAGTTGCCGGCGTTGTTGAAGCCGACCAGCAGCGCGATATCCTGCACCTCGATGTCGGTCTCGCGCAGCAGCGCCATGCTGCGCTCGATGCGCGCCTCGCGGATAAAGGCGAACACCGTCATGCCGGTCTGGGCGCGGAACATTTGCGACAGTTTTTCGCGGTAGGTGCCGACGCGGCGGGCGATTTCGGCCAGGTCGGGCAGGGTCGCCAGGTTGTCCAGGATCAGGCGCTTGACGGCGTTCACGTAAACCTCGTCGGGCTCCTGCACCGGCGCCGGGGCGGCCGGGCGCGGCGGCTCGACGCGCAGCATCAGGTTCAGGTGCACATGGATGCGCGCGGACAGCTCGGCCGGCGTAAACGGCTTCGACACATAGTCGACCGCCCCCACCGACAGGCCCATCAGGCGTTCCTCGTCGGCGTCGGCGCCGCTCAGGAAGATCACCGGGATGTCGTGCGTGCGCGGATTCGCCTTCAGCAGGCGGCAGGCGGCGTAGCCGTCCATCTCCGGCATGCGCACGTCGAGCAAGATCAGGTCGGGGCGGGTGCCCAGGGCCAGCTGGTATCCCTGGAAGCCGTTGAAGGCCACGCTGGTGCGGTACGGCCCTTCGCTGAGCAGGTCGACCAACATGCGCTGCTCGAACGGCGAGTCGTCGACAATCAGGATGTTCTTTTCGCTGGTGGCGTGTGCCGTATGCATGGTTTGCTCAATACAGATGCGCGATGTGGTCATTATGCCTTTGTTTTTATTGTTTTATGCTTTTCTGTCGCCGGAAAATCGTCGCTTCGGATTGGCGCCCGATCTTAGATGTTTTTTTTGCACATTTTCTCGTCTTTCAAAAGCTTTTCCGCCGCAAGTAAAGGCGCGCATTTTTTAGATGCCTAATAATCGGCCCATGCATGTGTGGCGTACGCCCGAAAAAAAAGAGTCGGCGCCAAATCATGTCAATCTTGGAGGGGCTTATGAAACATACGGATTTCGGCAGCATGCCTTGCCCGATCGCGCGCAGTCTGGGCCGGGTCGGCGAGTGGTGGAGCATCCTGATTTTGCGCGAGGCTTTCTATGGCAAGACGCGTTTCGACGAATTTGAAAAGAGCTTGAAGATCGCGCCGACCATCCTGACGCGGCGCCTGGCCGATCTGGTCGACGGCGGGCTGATGGCGCGCCGCCTGTACTGCGCCAAGCCGCCGCGCTACGACTATGTGCTGACCAAGTCCGGCTTGTCGTTCAAGCCGGTCCTGCTGGCCTTCATCGCCTGGGGCAACGAGCAATTCGCGCCCGAGGGCGCCAGCCTGGTGATCGCCAGCCGCGACACCGGACTGGCCGCCGATCCGGTGCTGGTGGACGCCATGACCGGGTTGCCGATCAACGACGAATACTATGGCTTCGCGCCGGGGCCGGCGGCCAGCGACAGCATGCGCCGCATCATCTCGGACGCGGAAAAAGGCCACGCCGCCTAAATCCGGCCCGGCGCTAGCGCCGCACGCAATAATGGCTGAGCGGTTCCGCGGCCAGCTGGGCGGCGATGCCGGCCCACGCGCCGGACGCCACCACGCGGCCGATATGGGCCTGGTGCAGCGCCGCGCTGTCCCACTCTTCCAGCAGCGTGAACAGGCAAGGATCGCCGGCCCCGGCGAACACCTGCACGCCCCTGCAGCCTTCCACCTCCGGTAAATCGCGCTGCACCTGCGCCAGCAAAGCCGAAAAACCGGCCGCCGCTTCGGCCTTGGTTTGAAACGTGACGATGACGTGAATGCCGCTCATATAGTGCCTTGCCTTATGCAGTTGGGGAGCACAAAGTGTAGCGGCGCGCGCATGCCGCCACAATGACGCGCCCTGCGGCAACGTTGATCACCACTGCGGATCGGCGGCGGCCATGCGGCGTTGGTACTCGCCCGGGGAGAGTTCGAAGCGGCGCCGGAACTCGCGCGTGAAATGCGCGCTGCTGTCAAAGCCGGCCCTGGCCGCCGCCTCGCTGGGGCGCGCGCCGGCGCCCAGCAGCAGCGTGCGCGCCAGGTCGAGGCGGGCGTCGCGCACATAGCGCATCGGACTCACGCCGGCGACCGCGCGAAAGCTGTGCGCATAGTGGGACGGGCTCATCGCCGCCTGCCCGGCCAGCTGCGCCACCGACAAGGGCCGCGCCACATGCGCCTGGATGAACTGCATCGATTGCTGGATGCGGATCGCCGAGCGCGTGACGGCGGCGGCGTCGCGGATCGCCGCCGCCGCGCCGCCGCGCAGCAGGCGCACGACGATTTCCTCCACCACCAGCGGCGCCAGCATGGCGCGGTCGAGCGCCGCGTCGGTCGCCGGCAGCAGACGCGCCAGCGCGTCGAGCAAGTCCGCCTCCAGCGGCGCGACGTAGTGTTCGCGCAGCGGCCGCGGCGCCCCTGCGGCCTGCCGCTCCAGCGCGATCAGCGTCTTGACCAGCATCTCGGGCGGCAGGTCGAGGTGGATGGCGAGATAGGGCAGCTCCGGGCTGGCCTGCACCACCGTGCCGTGGCAGATGGCCGCGCCGCCCAGCACCAGGCACTGCATCGCCGCGTAGGTGAGCGCGCGGCCGGCCAGCTCGATGGTCTTGCGTCCTTGCAGCACGACGACGACGCCCGGCACCAGCAGCTGGGTCTTGCGGTACGCGGTCGGCGTGGAAAAGCGGTAATAGCGCAGCCCCGGATAGGGCGAGTCGGTGCGGCCTTCGGCGCTGGCGCGGGCGGCGACCCGCGCGCGCAGCTCGGCCCCGGCCGATTGCGCGGCGCCGGTGGCGGCCGAAGGGGAGGGCACGGCGTGGTCAGGTATCAAGGGAGATGGGACAGTAAGTGCCGGCGCGTTCAACGTTGGAGTATAGCGCAGCGCCGGCGCGAAGATGTCGCTGCGCATATGCGGCCAAGCGGGAGCCACTGAACTTGTCATTCCGGCGCCGGTCAAATTGGTGCGGGCGCGGCGGCATGGGCCGCCACGCATTCATTCCATTTATCAGGAGAAGCAAGATGACTAAAGCGAGAATAGGCCAGCGGCTGTTCGCGGTGGCGGTGGGGGTGATGCTGTTTGGCGCCGCCGCGGCGCGGACCCCAGCGGCCGCGGCGCCGATCGGCAAGGGCGACCAGGCGCTGCTGATTCAAATGGCGCAGGCGAACCGGGCGGAAATCGACGCGGCCAAACTGGCGCAGGGGAAAACCCAAAACCAGGAGGTGAAAAATTTCGCCCAGAAAATGATCGACGACCATACCGCGGCGCTGCAAGAGGTGCAGCAACTGGCGCAGGCGAAGGGCGTCGGCCTGCCGGCCGAGGCCGACGGCAAGCACAAGAAAATGGAGCAAAAGATGAGCGCCTTGTCGGGCGACGCGTTCGACCGCCGCTATATGGCGCAGGCCGGCGTCGCCGACCACCAGAAAACCCATGCGCTGCTGCGGCGCGTGCAGACGCGCGCCAAGGACGCGGACGTCAAGGCGCTGGCGGCAAAGCTGCAACCGACGGTCGAGGAACATTTGAATTCGGTGCGGCAAGTGAACGCCGCGCTCGGCAAGGGCGCCGGCACCGCTTCCGGCAACTCCGGCACGGCGGGCAGCCAAGGCAGCGGCAACACCGCCCCCGCCACCAAGCCCAAGACCGGCGGTTGAGCGGCGGCCATGCCCGGGGCGCAAACCGAAGAAACATTCTGATCGGCGTCATGCCGGAGTCATAATATTTTTTTATCATCGCTGATTCTTTCTTATTGGAATCAGCCAGATGAGCACTCCACATTCACGCCGCCAGTTCATCCGCGGTTTTGCACTGGGCACCGCCGCGGTGTCGCTGGCCGCCTGCGGCGGCGGCAACGGCGCGACCTTTTCCGCCAGCTTCGCGCATGGCGTCGCCAGCGGCGATCCGCAGGCCGACCGCGTCATCATCTGGACCCGCGCGACGCCGTCCGAGCTGCGCGATTTCGAGGTGCGCTGGGAAGTGGCCAGCGATGAGCAATTCGCCGGCGTCGTCAAAAGCGGCAGCGTCAACACCGGCGCCGCGCGCGACTTCACGGTTAAGGTCGACGTCACCGGGCTGGGCGCCGGCAGCGTGTATTTCTACCGCTTTTGGGTCGGCGACAGCCGCTCGCCGACGGGGCGTACCAAGACGCTGCCGTCGGGCAAGGTCGAGCAAGTCAAGCTGGCCGTGTTCACCTGCTCGAATTATCCGGCCGGCTACTTCAACGTCTACGCCGAGGCGGCCCGGCTGAACGACATCGACGCCGCCGTGCACCTGGGCGACTACATCTACGAATACCCGCGCGACGGCTACGCGTCGAAGGACGCGGCGGCGCTGAAGCGCGAGGTCGAGCCGAAAAACCAGATCGTCACACTGACCGACTACCGCAGCCGCTACGCGCAATACCGCGGCGACGCCGACCTGCAGGCGCTGCACGCCAAGCTGCCATTTATCGCCGTCTGGGACGACCATGAATTCGCCAACGACACCTGGACCGGCGGCGCCGAAAACCACAATCCGGCCACCGAGGGCCCGTTCAGCGCGCGCCGCGGCGCCGCCTTGCAGGCCTACCACGAATGGATGCCGATCCGCCTGCCGGACGCGGCCCGGCCCGACCGCATCTACCGCTCCTTCGACTTCGGCGCCCTGGTCTCGCTGCACATGCTCGACACCCGGGTGATCGGGCGCGACAAGCAACTGAGCTACAGCGACTACACCGGCGCGGCGGGTTTCGACGCGGCCAGGTTCGGCGCCGACATGGCCGATCCAGGCCGCCAGTTGATGGGCGCGGAGCAAACCGCGTGGTTGCAACAGCAGATGCGCGCCTCGACGGCGACGTGGCAAATCCTCGGCCAGCAGGTGCTGATGGCGCGCATGCACATTCCGGCGCCGCTGGCGCTGCAACAGATCGGCTTCGGCGACTACCTGGCGCTGGCCGGCAAGGCGCAACAGGACCCGGCCAGCCTGACGCCGGCGCAACGGCTGATGCTGGCGCAGCCGTCGGTGCCCTACAACCTCGACGCCTGGGACGGCTACGGGGCGGCGCGCGAAACCGTGCTCGGCATGGCCAGGGCGATGGATAAAAACCTCATCACCTTGGCCGGCGACACCCACAACTCGTGGGCCAGCGACCTCGCCGACATGCACGGCAAGGCGGTCGGCGTCGAATTCGGCGTCACCTCGGTGACGTCGCCGGGCTTCGAGTACATCTTCCCGAACGAGAGTCCGGCCACGGTGGCGGCGGGACTGGAGCAGGTGATCGGGCCGCTGGTGTACGCCGAAACCGAGCACCGCGGCTTCATGATCGTCACCGCCACGCAGTCGCAGGCCTGGGCCGAGTGGCGCTACGTCAGCACGGTCAAATCACAGACCTACACGGCGCTGCCGGGCAAGACGCTGCGTACGCTGCCGGGCGCGGCGAACCGCAAACTGCTGGCGGTGTGACGCCGGCGGCGGGCGATTTTCGGCGGGCGTAACCCGACAAGCTTGGCCCGGAGCAGCCCGACTCGCTTCGGCCAACATTGCCGGACGACGCGTCCCGCTCATCCGACCGACGACACGCAACTTCAGCGCATGCACGCCACCCGCGGTTACGCCGGTGGCGTGGATTTTTTCAGTGCGCTCGTTGCTGAACTTTTGTTACATCTGCGCGCTTTGCTTTTTTTCCTCCGAGATATAAAATAAGCCATCTTTTCTAAAGCGTAATTCGACATGCGCAAGTGATGCTGTCGTCCCGTTACGGCCTTGCACGTGCCCGCACATCCGGGTTTCATAGCCTGGCTTCAGGAGCATTCCGCATGCCCAATACGTCCCCGTTCAATGTACTTTCCCACAACGCCGACGCCTGGGACTTGCAGGCGCGCGCCAACGGCGCGTGGTCGCAGCCGGTCAGCAGCGCCGTCATCGCCGCCGCCAAGCTTGGCCATTGGCACATCTACTTAACGCCGGGTCCGCTGCCGTCCGACTGGCTGGGCAACGTCGCCGGCAAACGCGTGCTCTGCCTCGCCGCGGCCGGCGGCCAGCAAGCGCCGGTGCTGGCCGCGGCGGGCGCCGACGTCACCGTGTTCGACTTGTCGAACGAGCAGTTGGCCAAGGACGCCATGGTGGCCCGGCGCGACGGCTTGTCGCTCACCCTGGTGCAGGGCGACATGCGCGACCTGTCGTGCTTTGCCGACGCGTCGTTCGACCTGGTGGTGCACCCCGTGTCGAACCAGTACGCGCCGGTCATCGAACCGATCTGGGAAGAGTGTTACCGCGTGCTGGACCACGGCGGCGCCTTGCTGTCGAGTTTTTTCAACCCGGCCGTCTTTATCGCCGACCGCGATCCGGCCTATGCCGCCGAGGGTTTGATACGACCGCGCTATCAGGTACCCTATTCCGACCTGATCGACCTGGACCAGGCGGCCATCGCCGGCAAGCGGGAACAAGGCCAGCCAATGTTGTTCGGCCACAGCCTGGCCAGCCAGATCGGCGGCCAGCTGTCGGCCGGCTTCGTGATCGCCGGCTTCATCGAGGAAATGCACACGCCGGCGCGCTTCGAGATTGAAAAATTCATGCCAAGCTTCATTGCCACGCGCAGCCTGAAATTATAACGCCCGGGCGTCCGGGCGCGCAAACGCAGGGGAACGGCTACAATCGTTTCCCATGCTTACCATTCTCACCGTCACCTTTCCCTTTTTCGCGCTGGTGCTGTGCGGCTACGTCGCCGTGCGGCGCAGCATGCTGCCGCTGGTCGCGATTCCCGGCCTGAACACCTTCGTGCTGTTTTTCGCGCTGCCCTGCATGTTGTACCGCTTCGGCGCCGTCACGCCGCTGGCGCAGTTGCTCGACCCCGGCGTGTTCAGCGTCTACCTGCTGTGCGCGCTGGTGATGGTCGGCGTGACCATGGCCGCCACGCTGAGCCACCGCATCGACTGGAACAACGCCGCCTTCGGCGCGTTGGTCGCGGCCTTTCCGAACACCGGCTTCATGGGCGTGCCGCTGCTGCTGGCGCTGCTCGGACCGCGTTCGTCGGGGCCGGTGATCGTCACCATCGTCGTCGATATGGTCATTACCAGTTCGCTGTGCATCGCGCTGTCGCGGGTCGGCGGCGCCGACGGGCAGGGCGGCCGGGCGGCGGTCGGCAAGGCGCTCAAGGGCATGCTCGGCAATCCAATGCCGTGGGCCATCGTGTTGGGGGCGTTGACGTCGTGGCTGGGGCTGGCGCTGCCCAAGCCGTTGATGCAGACCGTCGGCCTGCTGGCGGACGCGGCCTCGCCAGTGGCGCTGTTTACCATCGGCGCGGTGCTGGCGCGCTCGCAGATGAGCAGCGCCGACGCTTCGCCGCTGGGCGAGTTCGTGCCGGTCGCGCTGAAGAAGTTGATCTTGCACCCGCTGCTGGTGCTGGGCGTGGGCAACGCGGCGATCGCGCTGGGACTGCCGCTGGAGCGCTTCGCGCTGACCGTGCTGGTGCTGGTGGCTTGCCTGCCGAGCGCGAGCAACGTGGCGATGCTGTCGGAGCGCTTCGGCGCCAACACCGGGCGCATCGCGCGTATCATCCTGGTGTCGACGGCCTTGTCGTTTTTGACGTTTTCGGCGGCGGTGGTGGTGCTGACTTGACGCCAAGGACGCAACCCCGGGGTCGGACGGGGACAGCGCGTCCCCGGGGGGGGGGGGGGCCGGTTATTTACATTGCCGGCCGCACCAGCGGCGCCATCGGGTGGTCCGCGCCCAGCCCGGCGGCGATGCTGCGCTTGTCGCGCGCCGAACGATTCTGGCTGGTCTTCCATTTTCCTTCGATGCGCGTCAGCGGGATTTCGATGCCGACGATGGCCGCCAAGGTCTTGGCGATGAAATCGGGCGGCGCGTCGTCGACGCGCCACGGCGCCGCCTGCGCCGCCTCGTGGCGCGCGGTCAGCCGCTCCAGCATCGCCAGCAGCCACTGCGGGTCGTCGATCGCGCGCAGCCGGCCGTAGCCGTGCACCACCGCGTAGTTATAGGTTGGCACCACCTTGCCGGTGCGCGCCTTTTCCTCGTACCACGCCGGCGTGATGTAGGCTTGCGCGCCCTGGAACAGCACCAGCGTGTCGGCCTCGTGGCGCCACAGCGGATTGGCGCGCGCGACGTGGCCGCGCAGCACGCCGAACGGCGCCTCGGCGGTCGGCGCGCCGACCTCGAACGGAATGTGGTCGGCGCCCAGGCCGGCGGCGCCGTGCGTCACCACCGCGCCGAGCGGGTGGGCGTCGATCAGCGCGTGCAGCACGTCGAGGCGGGATTCTTCAAACAGGGCCGGTTGGTACATGCTCAGCCCTCCGCTTCGGCGACGACGATGTCGGTCTTGAGCGAGTTGGCGATGTAGCACTTCTGGTGCGCCAGGTGGTGTATCGCGGCGCGCGCGGCGGCGTCCGGCAGCGCCGCGCCGGAGAAGGCGATCGACGGGCGCAGCGTGATGCGGGTCATCGCCACGCGGCCCTCGGCGTTGCGCGCCAGCTCGCCCACCGCGTGGTCGCTGTAGCGGTCGACAACGAAGCCGCGCTGCGCCGCGATCGACAGGAAAAATAGCATGTGGCAGCTCGACGCGGCCGCCACCAGCGCCTCCTCCGGGTCGAGGTTGGCCGGGTTCGACATCGGCGGCGGCACCGATAGCGGCGACGACGAGGCCGGCACCCGCAGGCCGCCGTCGAAAGACCATTCGTGGGCGCGGCTGTAGCGCTGGTCGGCGAACCCTTGTTGGCCCCGTTCCCATACCAGTTTTGCTTCGAATTGCTGCATGATTGCTCCTATTGGGGTTGACGGATGATGCAGCCCTGGTCCACGGCGGCGAAGCCGATCTTGGGCGTTGGATGGACGGTAAGCCATCTTAGTGGTCAATTTGGCTTTTTAAAAGATCCAATAAGTGCTATTTTAAAAATACCAATTCAACGAGGCCGCACCATGCACACCACCGCGATCCTGACCGCGCTGCCGCTTGACCGGGCCGATCCGGCGCCGCTGTTCCGCCAGCTGTACGCGGCCATCAAGGACGCCATCCTGCGCGGCGCGATCGGCCCCGGCATGCAGTTGCCGCCGACGCGCGAGTTCTGCCGCCTGCTGGCGATTTCGCGGCAAACCGTGCTGAACGCCTACGCCCAGCTGAGCGCCGAGGGCTACCTGAGCGGCAGCGTTGGCAAGGGCACCTTCGTCAGCGCCGACCTGCCGATCGCCGGCGCCGGCGCCGGCGCGCCCGGGCTGCTGCGCCCGCTGTCGGCGCGCGGCGAGGGCTATCTCGCGGCGATGCGCCAGGTCGCCTACCACCGCGGCAAGCTGCGCGCCTTCCGGGTCGGCATGCCGGCCATCGAGCATTTCCCGTTCGACGTTTGGAGCCGGCTGGAGGCGCGCCGCTGGCGCCGGCCCGACCACCTGATGGGCTACAGCGACCCGGCCGGCTACCTGCCGCTGCGCGAACTGCTGTGCGTGTACCTGAAGGCGTCGCGCGGGGTCAACTGCACGCCGCAGCAGATCGTCATCACCTCCGGTTCGCAGCAGGCGCTGTACCTGCTGTCGACCATGCTGCTCGGCCCCGGCGACGCGGTCTGGATGGAGTCGCCCGGCTACCGCGGCGCCAGCGGGCCGTTGCACGCCGGCGGCGCGCGCGTGTTCCCGGTGCCGATCGACGCGCAAGGGTTGGACGTGGCCTACGGCGCCGCGCGCTGCCCGCAGGCGAAGCTGGCCTACGTGACGCCGTCGCACCAGTTGCCCCTGGGCGTGAGCATGAGCCTGCAGCGCCGGCTCGAGCTGCTGGCCTGGGCCGCCAAGGCCCGGGCCTGGGTCATCGAGGACGACTACGACAGCGAATACCGTTACACCGGCGCGCCGCTGGCCTCGCTGCAAAGCCTGGACCGGGCCGGCTGCGTGGTCTACGTCGGCACGCTGTCGAAGGTGCTGTTCCCCGGACTGCGGCTGGGCTACCTGGTGGCGCCGCCGGCGCTGGCCGGCGCGCTGGTGCAGGCCAAGGCGGTGCTCGACCGCCACACCGCGATCGTGCCGCAGATGGTGCTGGCCGACTTCATCGCCGAGGGCCACTTCGGCCGCCACATCAAGCGCACGCGCGAACTCAACGCGGGGCGGCGCGCGCTGCTGATGGACGGCATCGCGCGCGACCTGGGCGACTTGCTGGCGTGCGGCCCGGCCGACACCGGGCTGGAACTGTGCGTGCATTTCCGCCGCGGCCACGACGAGGAGGCGGTGGCGCGGGCCGGCCTGGAGCGCGGCATCGAATTGCGCCCGCTGGGCCACTATGCCGACGCCGGCGCGGCCGCCGAATGCCGCGCCGCGCCCGGCCAGCTGCTGGGTTTTTCGGCGATTCCCGAAGCCGAGATCGCGCACGGCCTGAAGGTGCTCGGCGCGATCCTGCGCGGCGAATAGAGCGGATACCCGCGCGCCGCCGCGGCTTGCTGATTTATACTGTGCGTCCCCACTTTGATCAGGCTCCGTCATGACCGTCACCCGCTGCAGCTGGGCCAACCCTGCCAACCCGCGCTATCTCGCATACCACGACAGCGAATGGGGCGTGCCCTGCCACGACGAGACGCGCCTGTTCGAGATGCTCAACCTGGAGGGCGCGCAGGCCGGCCTGAGCTGGGAAACCATCCTGAACAAGCGCGAAACCTACCGCGCCGCCTTCGACAACTGGGACGCGACCACAATCGCCGCCTACGACGCCGACAAGGTGGCCGAGCTGCTGGCCAATCCCGGCATCGTGCGCAACCGCCTGAAGGTGGCCGCCGCCATCACCAACGCGCAGGCCTACCTGCGGCTGGTACGGGAGGGCGGCAGCCTGGACCAGTTCCTGTGGTCTTATGTCGACGGCGAGCCTATCGTCAACAGCTGGCAGCCGGGCCAGTTCCCGGCCAAGACCGAGCTGTCCGAGCGCCTGTCGAAAGACCTGGCCAAGCGCGGCTTCAAGTTCGTCGGCTCGACCATCGTGTACGCCTACATGCAGGGCATCGGCATGGTGAACGACCACGCCACGACCTGCTTTTGCCGCGCGCCGCGCTGACCCCGTGAGCGCCTACCTGGACGGCAACGGCTTGCCGACGCGTTGGGCCGGCATGGCGCGCTGCGTCATCCTCGACACCGGCTTCGGCGCGGGCCAGCAGTTCCTGGCGACGCTGGCGGCGTGGCGCGCCGACCCGCGCCGCGCGCGCCGCCTGCACTACATCGCGCTGGCGGTGGCGCCGGACGCCGTCGCCGCCATGCCGGCCGAGCTGCGCGAACAATGGCCGCCGGCGCTGCCGGGCCTGCATCGCCTCAGCCTGGAAGGCGGCGACGTCACGCTCGACCTGATGTCCGGCCAGCCCGACGCCTGCCTGGCGCAGGTCGAGGCCCGCGTCGACGCGGTCTACCTGGCCGCGCCGCTGCGCTCGGCCACGGCGCTGGCGCGGCTGGCGCTGCCGGGCGCCACGCTGGCCGCGCCGGCGGCGCTGGAGCCGGCGCGGCGCGCCGCCCTGTCCGCCGCCGGCTTCGCCTTCGCGGCCGGGCAAGGCACGGCCCGCGCCGTGTTCGCCAGCCGCCAGCCGCGGCCGGCGCGGCCGGCGCCGACCGAGCGCCGCGCCATCGTCATCGGCGCCGGGGTGGCCGGCGCCGCCGCCTGCGAGCGCCTGGCCGCGCGCGGCTGGCAAGTCACCCTGGTCGAGCGGCACGCGCTGCCGGCGCAGGAGGCGTCGGGCAACCTGGCCGGCATCTTCATGCCGCTGCTGTCGAGGGACGACAACCCGGCCACGCGCCTGGGCCGGGCCGCCTACCTGTTCGCGCTGCGCCACTGGCAGCGTCTGGGCGGCGTCGGCGGCGCCTTCACCGGCGCGCGCTGCGGCGTGCTGCAACTGGCGCGCGACCCGGCCCACGCCGGCTTGCAACGGCAGATCGCGGCGGCCGCCGGCTATCCGCCCGAGTACGCGCGCTGGCTGGAGCGGGACGAGGCCGGCGCGCTGCTGGGCGCGCCCGCGCCGGACGGCGGCTGGCTGTTCGGGCAGGGCGGCTGGGCGCGCCCGTCAACGGTGTGCCAGGCCATGCTGGACGCCTGCGGCGCGCGCCTGGAGCGGATTTTTTCAACCGGCGTGCGGGAGCTGGAGCGGCGCGGCGGCGAGTGGCTGCTGCGCGACGCCGGCGGCGCCGTGATCGCGCGGGCGCCGACGGTGGTGCTGGCCAACGGCTGCGGCGCGACGGCGCTGGCGCAGGCGGCCGGCCTGCCGTTGTTGCCGGTGCGCGGCCAGGTGACGCACCTGGCCGAGGGCAGCCTGCCGCAGCCGCCGCTGGTGGTGTGCCGGGAGGCTTACATGACGCCGGCGTTCGACGCCACCGTGTGCGTCGGCGCCACCTACGACGCCGACGCCGATCCCGGGTTGCGCGCCGCCAGCCAGCGCGAGAACCTGGAAAAAATCGCCGACATCCTGGCGCTGCCGGTGCTGGACGCGCCGCTGGCCGGGCGCACCGGCTTTCGCTGCGTGGCGCCGGACCGCCTGCCGCTGGTCGGCGCGCTGCCCGACGCCGGCGCGGCCGCGGCGGGGCGCCGCGAGCGCCTGCGCGACGTGCCGCGCTGGCCCGGTTTGTACGGTTTGCTCGGTTACGCCTCGCGCGGGCTGATCTGGGCGCCGTTGGCGGCCGAACTGCTGGCCGCGCAGCTTGACGGCGAGCCGCTGCCGCTGGAGGCCAAGCTGGCCGCCGCGCTCGACCCGGCGCGCTTCCTGCTCAAGGAGCTGCGGCGGCGGTCTTGAGCGCCGTGCGTTGGCGCGGCCGCGCGCCGCCCGTGCACGTCAACGACGAAGGCTGGGGGCAAACCTCCGGGTCGCTGGCGGAATGTGTCGCCGGGTGTAACAGCGGTTGCGCTCGCTTGCCGTATTAACTATATTGGTATTTTTTACATGGCGGTCGACATGGATAAGCGGGTAGCCGGGTACGACCTGGCGCGGGCCTTGGCGGTGATCGGCATGGTCGTCGTCAACTTCAAGATCGCCATGCACGCGAAGGTGGCCGGCGCGCCGGGCTGGTTGCGCCTCTTCGACGTCATCGACGGGCGCGCCTCGGCGACGTTCGTGATACTCGCCGGCGTCGGCTTGTCGCTGCTGTCGGCGCGCGGGCGCGCCAGCAACGACGCCGCGCAGATCCGCGCCGACCGCGTGACGCTGCTCAAGCGCGCCGCCTTCCTGTTCGCCGCCGGCCTGTTGTACGTGCAGATCTGGCCGGCCGACATCCTGCATTTCTACGGCGCCTATCTGCTCATCGGTGCCGCCGCGCTGACCTGGCGCAGCGGCGCGCTGCTGGCCGCGGCGGCCGCCATGGTGCTGGGTTTCGCGCTGCTGGCCAGTTTCCACAACTACGAGCAGGGCTGGAATTGGCAGACGCTGGCGTACGCCGATTTCTGGCGTCCCGCCGGCTTCCTGCGCAACCTGCTGTTCAACGGCTTCCACCCGGTCTTGCCGTGGGCCGGCTTCCTGCTGCTGGGGCTGGCCCTGGGCCGCCTGGATCTGCGCGCGCCGGCGGTGCGCGCGCGCGTGTTCGGCGCCGGCCTGCTGTTGGCGCTGGCGGTCGAGGCGGCGGTCTGGTGGGGCGCCGGCCACGCCGCTCCCGGCGCCGGCGTCTGGGCCGTGGCGTGGTCGTCGCAGCCGATGCCGCCGCTGCCGCTGTACTGGCTGGCGGCCGCCGGCAGCGCCTGCGCCGGCATCGCCGCCTGCGTCGCCGCCGGCGAGCGCTGGCGCGACGCGCGCTGGTTGGCGCCGCTGGTGCACACCGGCCAGGTCGCGCTGACGCTGTACGTCGCCCACGTGGTGGTCGGCATGGGCCTGCTCGACGCCGCCGGCCGCCTGGAGGACCAGAGTTTCGCCTTCGCCGTCGGCAGCGCGCTGCTGTTTTGCCTGGCCGCCGTGCTGTTCGCCCACCTGTGGCGGCGCCGCTTCCGGCACGGCCCGCTGGAATGGCTGATGCGCCGCTGCGCCGGCTGATTCCGGGCCGCGCGCTTGCCGCACAGGCTATAATTTGACTTTGGCAATGTTGCATGCCGGCCCAGTGGAGCCCATCAAAATGGAAGACCAAACCAGCTCGCCCGAGCTTTTCCTGTTCCTGGCGTCGACCGTGCACGACATGAAGAACTCGGTCAGCGTGGTCAGCGGCACGCTCGAATCGCTGCTGGCCGCCAACCCGGCCGCGAGCGCGACGCCGTACCCGGAAATGGCGCAGATGCTGTACCAGACCAAGCGCCTGAACGACAACCTGATCCAGCTGCTGGCGCTGTACAAGCGCGTCGGCAAGCCCGGCTACCCGTTCGACGTCAACCCGCAAATGGTCGGCCAGCTGGTCGAGCAGGTGGTCGCGCAGGAGCGGGTGCTGCTGGCCTCGAAGGGCATCGCGCTGCAGACCAGCTTTCCGCCGGAGTTGATCTGGTGCCTGGACGAGGACTTGATCATCGGCGTGCTCGGGCACGCCATCAACAACGCCATCCGCTACACCCGCGACACCATCCGCCTGTCGCTCGCGCAGGTCGGCGACATGCTGGAAATGCGCGTCGAGGACAACGGCGGCGGCTTTTCGCCGGCGCTGTTGGCGGCCGGCGCGGCGGCCATGGACGGCGGCTCCGGCGGCGTCAACTTCTCCACCAACAGCACCGGCCTGGGCCTGTATTTCGCCAGCGAGGTGGCGAAGATGCACAAGCACCGCGAGCGCAGCGGCGCCATCGCGCTGGAAAACGGCGGCGCGCTCGGCGGCGGCTGCTTCATTCTGCGGCTGCCCTGATGCGCGCGCCAGCCGCCGCGCCGGGCAAGCCCGACGCCGCCGCCCAGCCGGAAACGGCGGTGCTGAGCGCCGCGCCGACCGCCTGGGCCGACAAGCACTACCTGCTGGTTGACGACTTCGTCGGCATCCGCATCCTGCTGCGCGAATCGCTGCGCAACCTGGGCGCGCGCCATATCGACCAGGCCGCCAGCGGCGGCGAGGCGATGAAGATGCTGGCCAAGACGCGCTATGACGTCGTGCTGTGCGACTACAACCTGGGCGAGGGCAAGAACGGCCAGCAGGTGCTGGAGGAAACCCGGGTGCGCAACCTGACCGCGCCCAGCGGCATGTGGCTGATGGTGTCGGCCGAGAAGAGCGTCGAGTCGGTGATGGGCGCGGCCGAGCACCAGCCGGACGCCTACCTGATCAAGCCGATCACCGAGGGCGTGCTGCTGACGCGGCTGAACCGGGTCTGGCACAAGAAGCAGGTGTTCCGCGAGATCGACCAGGCCGTGCTGGAAAAGGACTACCTGCGCGCGGCCAGGATGTGCGACGCGCAGATCGAGCACAATAAAATCCATGAAACCGATTTGCTGCGCATGAAGGCCAGCCTGCTGCTGAAAAGCGGCGAGCCGGAGAAGGCGCGCGCCGTCTACGAACGCGTGCTGGCCGAGCGCGACTACAACTGGGCCAAGGCCGGGCTGGCGAAGATCCGCATGAACAACGGCGAACACGAGGCGGCGCGGCAGATGTTCCAGGGCGTGATCGTGGAGAACCGCTACTACATCGACGCCTACGACCAGATGGCCACGGCGTTCCAGCTGATGGGCCAGGACGAGGAGGCGTGCAACGTGCTGGAGAAGGCCGCCAAGCTGTCGCCGAACTCGGTGCCGCGCCAGCGCAAGCTGGGCTTGCTGGCGCTCAAGCTGGGCAATACCGCGCTGGCCGAAAAATCCTTCCGCAAGTGCATTGCGATCGGCGAATACTCGGTGATGAAGACGGTCGACGCCTACCTCGGCCTGGCGCGGGTGTGCGGCATCAAGAACGAGGCGAAGGAGGCCTTGCAATGGCTGCTGATGGCGCAGCGCGAATTCGGCGGCGAGCAGATCGATTTGCGCCTGAAAATCACCGAGGGCCTGGTGCACCACGAAAGCGGCGACTACCGGCGCGCCCGCAAATGCGGCGACGAGCTGGAGGAAATGCTCAAGCAAGACCCGGCCCGGCCCGACACGTCCATCTGCATGGAATTGGCGACGCTGCTGTTCGCCGTCGGCGTCAAGGACGCGCCGGCCGAGCTGCTGTGCTACGTCATCAAGAACAACCACGACAACCAGGTGCTGCAGGACGACGTGCAAAAAATCTTCGATAAGGCGCGCATGGCCGAGGAGGGACTGGCGCTGATCCTGGCGTCGCGCAAGGAGGCGTCGGACTTGATGAACAAGGGCGTGCTGTTGTGGAAGACCGATAAATTGGGCGAAGCCGTCGCGTGGATGCGCGCGGCGCGCCTGAAGCTGCCCAACAATATGCGCATCCTGTTCAACAGCGCGCAAATTATCATCTCGCACCTGCAACAGCACGGCTTCGAGCGCGCCTTGTCGGACGAGGCGGTGGGCGTGCTGCTGCACGTCGACCGTATCGCGCCGGGGCAGCAGCGTTTCGCCCAGTTGATGGAGCAATTGGCCGCGCTGGCGCCGGTTGGCGAGGCCGCGCGCGAGGCCGAAGCGGCGGCCGAGGCCGCCGCAGCTGTGGCGCAGGAGTAGGCTTGTTGACGAGAAATCGTGTTTCTGGCGTGTCGAGTGATAAACTACGCTTCAGCGCGGGCTGGCCCGCGCTTTCAGTGTTTCACAACGATAAGGAAGAAAATATGCGTGATGTCGCCAAAGAAGTGTATCAAAAGATGAAGGTAGGCAGCATGGCTTGGGTCCGTCCCGTCGCCGCCAAGGGCGATACCCTGCCCTCGTTCCAGACCGCGCACGACAGCGCCAAGCAACTGGAAGAAGAGGGATTGATCACGATCGGCGAAGTCAAACGCCAGGACGATGGCCTGATCGAGGCGATCCGCATCCAGCGCCTGGCTTAAGCCGGCGCAGGTAACGCTAGCGTGTCGTCAACGCTAAAAATCTAACAACGGCAAGGAGCCGGGGCCGGACCCCAGCCTTTGCCGCTGGTTTTCGCGGGCAGCCGCTTACGCCTTGGCGGCCTTGACCGCTTTCGGTTTGGCCGGCGCGCGTTTGGCCGGCGCCTTGACGCTGGCCTTGTCGACCGCCGCCGCCGCCGCCGGTTTCGCCGGTTTGTTAGCGGCGTTCAGCTTGGCCGCCGCGTCGGCCGCCGGCGCGCCCGCGCCCGCGCCCGTCACGGCGTCGGACGCCATGGCGGTGCTCACGGCGTTCTTGAACTGATCCTGCAGCAGATTCCACCAGGCGGTGGGATTGGTCATCGGCGCCGCCGCCGCCGCGTCCGTCAATGGCGGCGCAAGCGGCGCGGGCGCCGCCTTCGCTTCGGCTTGCTTTACTTCGGCCGCCTTCGCCGGCGCCGCCGGGGTAGCCGGTTGCTGGAAGAACGCCGATGCGTACGGCACCGATTCAAACAAGGATTTTTCGCTGGCGCCCGGCTGTTTCACGGCGGCGGCGAACGAGGCGCCCATCGACTTCAGCGTGACGATGGTACCGCGCTGCACTTCCAGCGCCTGGATGCTGCCGCGCAGCATGCTCATGTTCAAGTTGAGCCAGGCTTCGACCGCCTTCAAGTCGCTGATTTTCTTGTCCAGCTCCTCGACCGACAGCGTCGGCGCGGTAATGCCCGGAATGCTCATGCCCGGCACGCCCATGCTGCCCCACAGGTTTTTGACGAAATCAAGGGTGTCCGTCATGACCGCGGCGCCTGGGATGTTGGGCATTTGAGGTGTTGCCATATTGAGTCTCCGTTGGGGATGGTGTGCCCTTAGCGTAGCAGATAAAACGGCACCCTTCACAAATAGTTGGCCCTATTGATCTGGCGCAAATGCGGCCCCCGCGACGGCGCCCGGCCCGAACGCGTTAAACTAGCGCCATGACGATTGCCCCCCTCTTTCCCGCCCGCCGCCGCCGCGCGTTGTTGCTGTGCGCGGCCACCGTTGCGCTGCATGTCCTGGCGCTGGACTGGGTCGCCGCCCGCATCGGCCCGCCGCGCGACGCGCCGGCGCCGACGGTCACGGCGCAGTTGCGCCTGGCGCCGCCGCCGACGGCCGTCGCCGCCGTGCCGGCGCCGCCGGCCGAGCCGGCCACGCCGACGCCGCGCCGGCCACGGCCGCAACCGCGGCCGCCGGCGGCGCCGGCGCCGGCGCCGCAACCGCCGCTCGGCGCCGCCGGCGCGTCCGGCCAGCCTGAGCCCGAGTCCGAGCCGGCCGCGCCGGCGGCGGCGCCGCGCGTGGCGGGCGACGGCGAAGCGGCGCCCGCTGTACAATCGGCGCCGGCCGCCAGCGCCGCCGAGCCGCCCGGCGCGCCGGCCGCCGCGCCGCCGCAGTCGGCGCGGCGCTACAAGGTCGCGCTGCCGCCGGCGGCCGATTTCGAACTCGACGTCAAACGCGTCGACGCCGACGGCACCAAATGGAGCGGCGTGGCGGCGATGGCGTGGCGGCGCGACGGTCCGCGCTACACCTTGTCGCTCGAGGCCGGGCTGAGCGTGCTGGTCACGCGGCTTAATTTGCTGGTGCTGAGCAGCGAGGGCGGGGTCGACGACTACGGCATCGCGCCGGTGCGCGCGACCGAAAAACGCAAGGGCAGGGCGCTGACGGCGACCCATTTCAACCGCGCCGACAAACGCATTACCTTCTCGTCGAGCGAGCGCGCCTATCCCCTGCAGCCGGGCACGCAGGACAAGGCGACGCTGCCGTTCCAGCTGGCCGGCATCGGCCGCGCCGACATCAACCAGCTGGCCGGCGACATCGACCTGTTCGTCGGCGAGGACAAGGAAGCGAACATCTTCCGCTTCGTGCTGGTCGGCGAGGAGGAGGTCGACACCAAAATGGGCCGGCTGGTGACGATGCACCTGAGCCGCCCGCCCAAGCCCGGCACCTATTCGTCGCGCCTGGATATCTGGCTGGCGCCTGGCCGGCACTGGTATCCGGTGCAGATCCGCAACACCGAAGCGAACGGCGCCGTGACCACGCAAACCGTTTCCAGTATTACCTTAACTGAACCATCGGGACAATAAGACATGTCGATCACCACCTTGCAACGCACCCTGGCCGCCGCCCTGCTGGCGGCGGCGCTGGCGCCTGCCGCCGCCGCCGACCAGCACCCCAGCGTGAAACGCGCCTTCAGCGTGCCGCCGTCCGCCGACCTGAGCTATTCGATCAAGGCGCGCCAGCGCGGCCTCGGCCTGGCCGGCGACTCCACCACCGCCTGGCGCGCCGGCGACGGCAAGTACTCGGTCGCGTCGGAAACGCGCTCCGCGCTGTTCGGCAAGATCCTCGAGAACAAAAGCGACGGCGCCATCGACGACTACGGCCTGGCGCCCAGCCAGTACTACGAAAAACGCTACCGCAAGGAGCCGGGCACGGCCACGTTCAAGCGCGACAGCAAAACCATCGTCTTCGGCGGCTCCGAGCAAAGCTATCCGCTCAAGGGCGGCGAGCAAGACCGCAACAGCGCGCCATGGCAACTGGTGGCGGTGGCCCGCGGCGCGCCGGACAAATTCACGCCCGGCTCGGAATGGGCGTTTTTCGTGGCCGGCCGGCGCGACGCCGAGGCGTGGGTCTTCAAGGTGCTCAACCAGGAAAGCGTGCACACCGGCGAGGGCGAGGTCAGCGCCGTCCACCTGGTCAAGGCGCCGCCGCCGAACGACCAGGGCCAGCAGGTGGAAGTGTGGCTGGCGCCGTCGCTCGACTGGTTCCCGGTCAAGCTGCGCTTTTCCGACAACGACGGCGACTACGTCGAGCAGACGCTGGAAAAAATCACCAAGAAGTAAGCGCCCACTTCAATGACGCCGGGGACAGACCACGTTTTCCGGGAAATTCTTTCCCGAAAAACGTGGTCTGTCCCCGCTGGCGCCCGAGCCGGCCCCTCCCGCTTCGGGATTGCATGGCGGAACTGATATACTGACGCCCCCGCGAACAGTGACGCGCCGAGCGCGAATAGCAGCTATGCCCGCTCCGCCGCGAACCCAGAATGGCATCCGGAACAGAATGATTGATTTAATGGCAAGTGCGGCTGCGGCCGCGGATCCAAACCAGGCAGAGCAAGAGCACCACGACTCCCTGCAAGCCCATTTCCAGCCCAACGTATCGGCCGACGAGATCGAGCAGGTATTCCATCTGAAGCGCGCGCAGCCCTTGCTGCAGGTGTTTACCGCGCTGTTCCACGGCGGTTTCGACGGCGTGCTGGTGCGCCTGCTGGTATTGCGCGAGTTGGCGGCCGACACGGCGTCGACGGCCTTCACGCGCCCCGACATCAACCAAAAACTGGCCTACCTGCTGCCGGAAAGCCTGGAAACGGTGCTGATGCGCCTGCGCAGCAACCAGTTGCTGGCCTGGGACGCGCAGCAGGCGGTCTACCGCGTCACGCCGATGGCGCGCAACGTGCTGTCGGCCATCGACGCGCTGCTCAGCCTGGGCCAGTCCGAGGACCAGGCCGAGATGGGCTTCCTGCTGTCGCAGGTGGCCGGCGCCCAGGCGGTCGGCGGCGTCTCGGTCGAGCAGTTGCAGCATCTGCTGGGGCGCCTGATGGACCTGACCGAGGAGTTCGCCGACGCCATCGCCTCCGGCTCCGAGTTCCGCCTGCGCACCGCCCAGGCGAAATGGAATATGGCCTGCGACTGGGTCGAAAAGGGTTCCGAGATCATTATCGCCATCACCGGCGACGAGCACGCCGACTCGGCCACCCACCGCGCCGCCCAGGCCATCGGCCGGGCCCAGAGCACGCTGTTGAACATGCAGGGCATGTTCTCGCGCGCCCTCAACCAAATCGAGCGCCAGCGTGTCCACCTGGGCCAGTCCGGCCTGTCGACCACGGACATCAAGCGCTGGCTGCTGCAGCACGACGACCTGGCCTCGCTGGCCGACGGCGCCATCGACCAGCCGGTGATGCCGCTGTTCTCGACCCCGGCCGAGATGATCGACGTCGCCGAAACCGAGCTGCTGGTCGAGCGCGCCGCCGGCGTCGCCCAGACCGGCCTGCCGACCGGCCAGGACGCGCCGACCACCATCAACGACGCGCCGGCGATGCAGCTGGAGCTGGACGACTGGCTGGCGCGCCTGTCCGACTTCGCCGACCTGGCCAGGCTGCCGGGCCCGGACGGCGCCGCGCCGCGGCCGCTGCCGATCCACGAGGCGCTGCTGCCGGCGACGTTCGCGGTGGCCTCCTACCGCGCCTCGATGCTGCCGCTGCTGGGCGACGCCTCCGAGGCCAGCCTGCAGGGCGCGACCGCCAAGCTGGCGCGCCTGCCGGTGAGCTTCACGCCGACCGACGAGATGATCGAATTGCCGGACCTGCACGTGGCCGCCATGTCGATCGCCTCCCTCTCACTTGATTTGGAAAGCGGCCCGGCCGATGAATGACGACTCACAAATTCTGATTGCGCGCCTGCTGACGCACCACACGCTGCGCCGCGACGACAAGCTGGTCAAGCGCGTGCTGTCGGACGAGCTGTTCCGCGCCGAAATCGACGCGCGCCTGCTGGCCTGCGGCCTGAAGCTGCTCGACAACGTCTACGCCGACCACGTCACGCTGGCGCTGACGCGGGCCATCGAGCCGAAGATTTTCGGCGCCCGCGACGTCTGGCAAAACAATAACTTCGGCCTGGCGCGCGACGGCGTGGCCCTGCTGGTGGTGCTGTGGGCGCAGATCATCCTGCCCAAGCGCGAGCGCCAGGAGACCCACCAGCACGCCGAGGACGACCAGAACGACATGTTCGACAAGGACAAGCCGCTGCCGCGCGCCGAGGACACCTCGATCGGCATTTCGTACAAGGCGCTGCTGTCGGACTTCGGCGACAAGCTGGGCAAGAAAACCCGCATGGACATGAACCTGGGCACGCTGGCCAAGCTCGGTTTCATCGAGCGCCGCGGCGACGTGCTGGTCGAAGGGCCGCTGCTGGACCTGATGATGGACACCGACACGCTCAAGGAGCGCATCATCAACGGCGCCCTGGCCGACGTGTTCAAGCGTCCGCTGACGGCGGTGGCGGTGGCGGTGGCCGCGCCGGACGAGCCGCTCGACGTGGCCGAATTGATCGACGCCGGGCCGGCCTTCGAGCCGGCCGATTCGGCCGCGCCGGCCGCGGCGGACTTGGGCGCCGCCGCCCCTACCGATACCCCAACCTAAGAGCCCGCCATGTTTCATATCAAATCGCTCGAACTGGTCCACTGGGATTACTGGCAGCGCATCAAGAACATTCCGCTCGACGCCAAGATCATCACGATCGCCGGCCAGAACGGCTCCGGCAAGACCACCTTGCTCGACGCGCTGCGCACCCTGTTCGGGCTGGACTGCTCGATGGGCCGCACCTACAAGCACTACGCGCGCCACTCCGGCCAGCAGACGGCCTGGTTGCGCGCGGTGGTCGACAACAAGAACGTCGGCAAGCAGTTGTCGAACCGGCCGTTCCGCAGCTCCGGCTTTTTCAGCGACGACGAGGTGACGCTGTTCTGCCAGATCCAGAAGAACGGCGGCGACTGGAAGCGCCAGTACCTGATGCGCCCCGGTAACGTGCAGATCGAGGAAATCCAGGACGCCAACGACTGGCTCGGCGTGGAAAACTACCGCAAGCGCCTGGCCAACGCCGGCCTGTCGCCGGCGATGGCGAAAGTGCTGGCGCTGGAGCAGGGCGAGACCGACAAGCTGTGCGAATACGCGCCGCGGCAACTGCTCGACCTGGTGTTCCAGGTGTTCGGCGACAAGGAGGTGCTGGACGCCTACGACGAGGCCAAGCGCCACCAGCGCGACACCGAGACCGAGTTGAAGCGTTTTGAAAGCGAGCTGGAGGCGTCGAAGACCAACCTGGAGGGTTTGCGCCTGCGCGTGGCCAACTACCACCAGTGGGAAGGCTTGCACAAGGAGCGCCGCAACCTGATCGAGGAAGTGCTGCCTAGTTTGCAGTACCACGAGGCGCGCGAGAAGGCCGGCGCCGCCAGCCGCCAGTTGCGCGACGCCCGCAAGCCGATGGCGCAGGCCGACCAGCAACTGATCGACAAGCGCAACGGCCTGGCCGCGCAAGCGAAGGCGCTGAGCGACGCGCAGCAGCAGGAGACGCTGCTGGAGCAGGAGGCGACCGCGCTGCAAAGCCGCCTGTTGCTCATCAACGGCAAACTGAAGCCGCTCGACAGCCTGCTGGAGCAGCGCGAGCGCCTGCAAAAACTGGCCGCCGAATCGGGCAGCGACATCGCCGAGGTGTCGGCCCAGCTGGAGCAGAAGGAGTCCGAGCTGCTGCGCCAGCGCCAGGCGCGCGAGACGCTGACGACGCGCATCGCCGGCGAGCACGCCACCATCGCCGCCTTGCAGGGCAAGACCGCGATGCCGGAACCGGACGCGGTGCGCGGCATGCGCCGGGCCTTGCGCGACGAGGGCATCGGCCACGCCATGCTGTCGGATATTATCGAAGTCACCGACAGCCGCTGGCAGGGCGCCGTCGAGGGCGTGCTGGGCGGCTTCGCCTCGGTGGTGCTGCTGGAAAAGGCGCGCGACGCCGCCAGCGCCTACCGCCTGGCCGAGAAGGAGCGCTACCGCCACTTCATCGTGCCGGAGCTAGTCACCGCGCCGGTGGTCAAGGACGACAGCCTGCTGTCGGTGGTGCGTTTTTCGGCGAAGGCGCCGGCCTGGTTGATCGACCAGTTGTCGCGCATTTCGCGGGTCGACTCGGTCGAAGCCGGCTTCAAGCTGAGCAACACCGAGGAATGGATCACGCCGGACGCCTACCACCGCGAACGGCGCGGCGGCCGCTCGCTGTTCATCGAGGCGTCGCGCTACCGCTTCGGCCAGGCCGGCCGCACGCAGCGCCTCGAAGCGCTGCAAAAAACGCTGCCGGGGCTGGAGGCGCAGGAAGACAAGCTGACGCTGGCGATCAGCAAGCTGGCGTCGGAAGTGGGCGCCTTGAAGGGCCGCATCGCCGGCGTCGACGCGGCCAAGGAACTGGCCGCGCGCCAGGTCGAGTTCGACGAGGCCGGGCGCAACACCCTGCCGCTGCGGGCCGAGCGCCTGCAAGTGGGTTCGCGCCTGGGCGAACTGCAAACGCTGACGAAGAACGCCACCGTCGCGCGCACCCGCGCCGACACGGTGTGGCAGAACGCGCGCATGGCCTTGTCGGAGGCCGAAGCCGGCCTGCGCCTGGGCCACAAGCGGCAGATCGAGCAGCGCGCCGAACACGCCAAGGCGCTGCTGGAGCTGCGCCGCAACTGGCGCCACCTGGCGAAAAGCTGGCGCCGGCCGGCGCGCCGCGGCGCGCTGGTGGCCGAGCACCAGAACGCCCACCAGGTCGATTTGCGCGTCGCCAGCCTGCAGCACAGCCTGGCGCGCGACGACTGGGAACTGGACGCGACCGTCATCGACCAGCACCACCGCCTGGCCGACCAGTTGAACGGCCGCCAGTCGGAGACCGACGAGCGGCGCTACCAGAACAACCGCGCCATCGAAGCCACCGGCAACGCCCGCGGCGCCTATATCGAGCGGCTGCGCTACACCGTCAAGACCTACAGCCGCAACATCAAGGAGCTGGGCGAACTGGCCGGCATCGAAGTCCACGCCGACCCGGTGCGGTTGGAGAACGACGACGTGCAGTTGTCGCAGGCCGGCCTGCACGTGCGCTTCAAGTTCGACGGCAAAGGGCCGATCGGCATGAACGACGGCGAGGCGTCGGGCGGCCAGCAGGTGATGAAGTCGCTGGTGTTGCTGATTGGCCTGCTGAAGTCCGAGGACGGCTCCGGCGGTTTCGTCTTCATCGACGAACCGTTCGCCCATCTGGACATCCGCAACATCCAGCTGGTCGGCGAGTTCCTCAAAAACACCGAGGCGCAATACCTGATGACGACGCCGCTGACGCACAACACCGACGTCTACGACCCGTCCGAGCTGACCCTCATCACCAGCAAAAAGAAGAAGGACAGCGAGTGGGCGCAGCCGATCTTCGTGCTGCAGCGGCGCCTGCCGGGCGCCGCCAAAGTGGCATAACAGCCATAATGCCTTTCAATTGAGGCGCCGCCAAAGCAAAACAAAAGCACCGGCATAGGGCCGGGTCAGACGGGGACAGCGTGTCCCCGAGGGTCTGCCCCCGGTTTTACGCCGGTGTTTTTTTGCTTCCATTCCCACTGGACAACCATGGAAAAACCCACCCCGCGCTGCTGCTGGCATGCGTCGCGCCGGCGTTCAAGAAGATAATCCAAGCGCCAGCGCCAGGCGCGAACGGCCGGACGGCGTCGCGGCGCGGGCCGGTTTCATTTCCTACATCCTCAAAACGGGTAACACCTGGAAGAACGGCATCGAGGACTTCACCTTGAACGTTCCGGCTAACCCGACCGACGCAAACCGCGCGAGCCTATCCCTATGTATTCGCCAAATTCATGCCGGCGATCTGCCCGAGAATGGCGGCCAGCACGTCGAGCTGCTCCGGCGCCGTGTCCTTCAGCAACTCCTGGCTGATCATGTGCGCGGTCGTGACGGCGTGTCGTAGCAGCGTTTGGCCGGCCTCGGTGATGGCGGCGTAGCCGACGCGGGCGTCGCGCGGGTCGGGCTGGCGCGACACCAGGCCGATTTTTTCCAGCGGCAACAGCGCGCGCGTGACGCCGGACGCGGTCAGCGCCAGGCGTTCGGCGACGTCGACCCGGCGCAGGCGTGCGCCCGGCGCGCGGTTCAGGTGGTACAGCAGCTGGAAGTCGCTGAAGCTGATGCCGTGCAGGTTGCCCAGGGTATTGTCGAGCCGGCGCACCAGCACCGCCTGGGCCCGCGCCAGGCGCAGGCAAAAGTCGAGCGCGCCGTCGGCGGCCTGGGTCTGCGGGGTGGTATGCGTCGCTGTCATCTTATCCAATTCGATTGCCTTGTACGTGGGCGCGCAAGTTTACGTCAATACGCGGCGGCGCTGGCAGGTTTTTGCTCCACCCCTTCATAGGTACGACTGCGCCGAGCCGCGCGGGCACTGCTCCAGGTGCATGGCGAGCAGGGTATCGAGTTCGGCCGCCGCGTCGAAGGCCGGATCGGCCGACGGCTGCACCGTGTCGACCTCCTCGAAGCTGAAGCCGGCCTCGCCATAGCGCTTCCAGTCGGCCTGCAGGTCGGCGTTGTGGTGCTTGCCCAGCTTGAGTTCGAAGCGGTGGCGGTTGATGATGCCGGGCAGGTTGGTGCTGCGCCCGATCAGCGCGCGGCCCGTCGCCAGGTTGCGGATGGCGAACACGCCCATCGCCGGCGGATGCAATTTATAGCCCGATTTCAAGGCCGCGTGGCGGGCCTGGCTCATGCTTGTTCCATCTGCGCGAGCAGGGGGCGGCGAGCGGGTCGCATTGCGCCGCAAAAGTCGAGTTCGGCGTGTGGGTTGCGCGGCGTGTGGGCGGTTGTCATGGTCGTCCTTTTAATTGTTTAATGCTTGAGCGATCAAGTATATGGCAATTATTAGAAAGAGTGGTGGAATTTTTGTTGGCGTGGCGGGTGCGGCTTCGGCGTTGAATGCGTTAAAACCAAGGGCGTAACCCCGCGGGCGAACCCCGGTTCTTCGCCTTTGGTTGATTTTCAGCGTTGCCAGCGCGCATACTGTCGGGCGACGCCCATCCACCTAGAATCACCATGAAAAAAACCGACGACATCGCCCGTCAATATTTGGGCCGGCCCTACGAATCGCTCGACGAGCAATCGCAAAAAGTGGCGCGCCACATCGCCGGGCGCCAGCATATCGCCAAGAACACGGCGCTGGCGTTTGACGAGGCAATCAGCGTCGGCCAGCGCGCCGCCGACGCCGTCGCCAGGTTCGGCGGCTCGTGGACCTTCATCATTCTGTTCGCCGTCGTGCTGGTGTGCTGGGTTGGTTTGAACTCCTACCTGCTGGCGAACATCGGCAAGCACAGCTTCGATCCCTATCCGTATATTCTGCTGAACCTGTTCCTGTCGATGCTCGCGGCGATCCAGGCGCCGATCATGCTGATGTCGCAAAACCGGCAATCCGAAAAGGACCGATACAACGCCGAGCATGATTACGAGGTCAATTTGAAGGCCGAACTTGAAATCATGCTGTTGCATGAAAAAATCGATTTGCTGCGCGAGGGGCAGTGGGGCGAGCTGCTGGCGATCCAGAAGGAGCAGTTGCGGCTGCTGGGCTGTTTGATAGAGAAGCGCGGCGGCGCCGCTTAGGCAGCCAGCGGTTTCTGGCTGCGGCGCCAGCGCAGCAAGCCATAGCCGTAGGCGGCGTAGTAGGCGGCCAGCAGGCCGAAGCTCAGCAAGGTCACCGGGCTCTGCGCGAAGTCGCCCTGCGGCACCGGCACGGCGACGCGGGTGTTCATGTACAGCTCCATGCCGCGGTACAACACGCGCGCCACGAACAGCATCGACACCAGCATGCCCAGGCGCAGGTTGGGCGTGTAGAAGTAGCCCTTGTCGGTGCTCTCGAAGCGCGTCAGCTTGACGCCCCAGACGCCCAGCCAGGCGCCCGCCAGCGCGCCGGCGCCCAGGCACGACAGCGCCAGCACCTCGCCCTTGGTGGCAACGGCCAGCGCGGCCAGCAGCAGCGGCAGCAGCAGCGTGGCGGCCCAGTGGCGCCACAGTTGCGACGCCTGCCGCCCCATCATGCGCTTCAGGCGCGAATAGATGCGCCAGACCAGCAGCGGAATCAGGACCAGCAGGGCGAGCGTTGTTGTTTCCATCGAGGGTATCCGGGGGCCCGCGGGCGGGCGCAATTAAAACCGCGATTGTAAGCCAGATTGCGGCGCGGCGGCCGGCGCCCGCTTGTCTTGCCAGGGCGATTGCATGAAGGATCAGATGGCCAGGCCCAACACCTTGCCAAGGTAGTCGGCGTTCCAGCCCGCCTTTAGGCGCTTGGAGGCGACGCC
>NZ_JBJXIB010000033.1:0-44546 GCF_046115965.1 Janthinobacterium sp. CG_23.3
GATCGATTGCCGGCTGATTCCGATCCCCAGCGCCGAGTATCCGGTGCCGGCGCCGCGGCCGTCCAATTCGGTGCTGTGCTCGGACCGCCTGATCGGACGCTTTTGCGATCTGCCCGATTGGCGCGAGGCGCTGCGATTATGCCTGGAGGAATAGGCGGCGGCGCGGAACGGCAAGGATGAAGAGAAACCGGGCGTCGCCCCCTCCGGTTCTTATTGCCGATAAATAATATTTATTTCAACCGCGCTTATCGCCGCGGCGGCATAGCGGCGCCATAGCGCGCGAATATATGCCGCGATGCCGGCATAATCCGATCCGATCGCGTATAGGATGCGCTTCGGATAAGAAGAACCGGTGTTGTCCTGATAATGTAGTATATTCCGCTCACCGCTAAGGTTTTATGCCTATAACTCGTACAAAAGGAATCACGATGGATTTATCGAATATGTCGGCGCCCGAGCTGCGCAACCTTCAGGACAAAATCAAGCAGGAAATGAAAAAGCGCGAGCACCGCGATATCGCCAAGGCGCGCGAGCAAATTCTGGCGATCGCCCAGAGCGTCGGCATTCCCTTGAAAGAGCTGGTCGCCAGCGGCGTGCGCGCCAAGACCGGCAGCGTGGCGGTGCGTTACCGCAACCCCGACGACGAGTCGCAGCAGTGGACCGGCCGCGGCCGCCAGCCGAAATGGGTGAAGCAATGGACCGATTCGGGCAAATCGATCGATCTGCTGCGGGTATAATTCGGTATACTTCCTCGGCGCGCGGAACCGCAGTCCGGTTCGGCGAGCCGCCCTTGGCGCCGCGGCGGACGTCGTTTGACGCCGCCCGGGCCTTCCCGTTGATGTTTGGCGATACCGCGGCGCCGGCCGGTTTGGCATGGCGCGCGGCTTCGCGCGTTTTGAAAATACTATGGTCTCCCTGTCGAAAACAATCTTTAAAGCTTACGATATTCGCGGCATCATCGGCAAAACCCTCGACGCCGATGTGGCGCGGCAGATCGGCCGCGCCTTCGGCCGGGCCGCGCTGGCCAAGGGCCAGAGCCGCGTCGTCATCGGCCGCGACGGCCGCTTGTCCGGACCCGAACTGATCGCCGCGCTGGCCCAGGGTTTGCAGGCGGCCGGCGTCGACGTGATCGACCTGGGCGTGGTGGCCACGCCGATGGTCTACTACGGCACCAACGTGCTCGACACCCAGTCCGGCATCATGGTCACCGGCAGCCACAACCCGCCCGACTACAACGGCTTTAAAATGGTGTTGGCGGGCGAGGCGATCCACGGCGAGACGATCCAGGCGCTGTACCACGGCATCGTTGCGCACCAGGCCGACGCCGGCGCCGCCGACGCCGGCAAGACCGGCGCCTACTCGACCCACGACATCCGCGCCGCCTACCTCGAACGCATCCTCGGCGACGTCAAGCTGGCGCGCCCGATCAAGATCGCGGTGGACTGCGGCAACGGCGTCGCCGGCGCCTTCGCCGGCGACCTGTTCCGCGGCATGGGTTGCGAAGTGATCGAGCTGTTCTGCGAAGTCGACGGCACCTTCCCGAACCACCATCCCGACCCGGCCCATCCGGAAAACCTGCAAGACCTGATCCGCTGCCTGCGCGACTCCGACGCCGAGATCGGCATCGCCTTCGACGGCGACGGCGACCGCCTCGGCGTCGTCACCAAGGACGGCCAGATCATCTACCCGGACCGGCAGATGATGTTGTTCGCCGCCGACGTGCTGACGCGCCATCCTGGCGAGCAGATCTTGTACGACGTCAAATGCACGCGCCACCTGGCGCCGTATATCGCCAAGCACGGCGGCCGGCCGCTGATGTACAAGACCGGCCACTCGCTGGTCAAGGCCAAGCTACGCGAAACCGGCGCCCCGCTGGGCGGCGAAATGAGCGGCCACATCTTCTTCAAGGACCGCTGGTACGGCTTCGACGACGGCATGTACGCCGGCGCCCGCCTGCTGGAAATCCTGACGCGCGAAAGCGACCCGTCGGCGTTGCTCAACAGCCTGCCGCAGTCCGACAGCACGCCCGAGCTGCACCTGGAGTTGAAGGAGGGCGAGAACGTCGCGCTGATGGAGCAGTTGCACGCCAACGCCGAGTTCCCCGGCCACCAGCAGATCATCACCATCGACGGCTTGCGCGTCGAGTACGCCGACGGCTTCGGCCTGGCGCGCTCGTCGAACACCACGCCGGTGATCGTGATGCGCTTCGAGGCTGAAACGCCGGCCGCGCTGGCGCGCATCCAGGCGCAGTTCAAGAGCGTCATCCTGGCCGCCAAGCCGGACGCGCAACTGCCTTTCTGAGCCGGATGGGGGCGCCTGCCGGCTCGGCCAAGCCGTTGAACATCCTGCTGGTGCGCGTCTCCTCGATGGGCGATGTGCTGCACAACCTGCCGATGGTGGCCGACATCGCCCGCCATTTCCCCGACGCCCGTATCGACTGGGTCGTCGAGGAGGCTTATACCAGCCTGGTGCGGCTGAACGGCCGGGTCGGCACGATCCTGCCGTTCGCGCTGCGGCGCTGGCGCAAAAGCCTGGGCAGCAAAGCCACCCGGGCCGAAATCGGCGCCTTCTTCAAAACCCTGCGCGAAAAACGCTACGACTACGTGTTCGACACCCAGGGCCTCTTGAAGACCGGCGTCGTCATGGGCGCGGCGCGGCTGGCGCCGGGCGGGCACAAGGTCGGCCTGGCCAACGGCAGCGAAGGCTCGGGCTACGAAGGCATCTCGCGCCTGTTCCACAGCAAGAGCATCGCGCTCGATCCGCGCACCCACGCGGTGGCGCGCGGCCGCCTGGTGGCCGGCGCCGCGCTCGGCTACCAGGTCGACACGCCGGCCGATTTCGGCCTGCCCGACGGCCCCCGGCCGGAACCGCGGCCGGACTGGATGCCGGCGCAGCCGTACGCGGTGTATTTCCACGGCACCGCGCGCGACGCCAAGAAGTGGGCGGCGCAAAACTGGATAGACCTGGGCGCGCAACTGGCGCCGATGCCGATCCTGCTGCCCTGGGGTTCGGCCGCCGAGCTGGCCGAGGCCGAACTGCTGGCGGCGGCGCTGCCGAACGCGCGCGTGCTGCCGAAGCTGTCGATGGCCGACGCCGTCACGCTGGCGCGCCACGCCGCGCTGGCGGTCGGCGTCGACACCGGCCTGACCCACATCGCCGCGGCGTTCACGCGCCCGACGGTGGAACTGTACTGCGATTCGCCGCGCTGGAAAACCGAGGGCAACTGGTCGCCGATGATCATCAACCTGGGCGACCGCGGCGCGCCGCCGGGCGTGGCGCAAGTGCTGGCCGCGGCCAAGAGCTTGCTGGCCCAGAGTTTGCCGACGCCATAGTGTTACGCTTCTATTCCCTGATGTGGTGGTTGGCGCTGCCGCTGGTGTTGGCGCGGCTGTGGCTGCGCGGGCGCCGGGAACCCGGCTACCGCCTGCACTGGGCCGAGCGGCTCGGCTGCTACGGCCGGCGTCCGCCGGGCGCCGCGCCGATGACCGTCTGGCTGCACGCCGTCTCGGTCGGCGAGACCCGCGCCGCCGAGCCGCTGGTGGATGCCCTGCTGGCGGCCTGGCCCGAGTGCCGCATCGTCCTGACCCATATGACCCCAACCGGGCGCGCCGCCGGGCGCGCGCTGTTCGCCCGGCACGGCGCGCGCCTGCTGCAATCCTATCTGCCCTACGACACCGGCGGCATGGTGGCGCGCTTCATCGCCCGTTTCGAGCCGCGCCTGTGCATTTTGATGGAAACCGAGGTGTGGCCGAACCTGATCGCCCAGTGCGGCCGGCGCGGCGTGCCGGTGGCGCTGGTCAACGCGCGCCTGTCGCAGCGATCGCTGGGCAAGGCGCGCCGCTTCGGCCGCCTGCTGCTGGACGCCGCGCGCGGCATCAGCCTGGTGGCGGCGCAGACCGAGGCCGACGCCGCCCGCGTGCGCGAGCTGGGCGTGGCGCGGGTCGCCGTCACCGGCAGCATCAAATTCGACGTCGCGCCGGCGCCCGCGGCGCTGGCCGCCGGCGCGCGCCTGCGCGGCCAGATCGGCGCCCGTCCGGTGCTGCTGTGCGCCAGCACGCGCGACGGCGAGGAGGCGCTGATCCTGGACGCCTACCGCCGCGCCGCGCTGCCGCCCGAGCTGCTGCTGGTGATCGTGCCGCGCCACCCGCAACGCTTCGACGAGGTCGCCGCGCTGGTCGGCGGGCACGGCCTGGCGCTGCGCCGGCGCACGCAACTGGCGTCCGACGGCGCCGCGCTGGCGGCCGGCGTGCAGGTGCTGCTGGGCGACTCGATGGGTGAAATGTTCGCCTATTACGCCGCCTGCGACTGCGCCTTCGTCGGCGGCAGCCTGCTGCCGCTGGGCGGGCAGAATCTGATCGAGGCCTGCGCGCTGGGCAAGCCGGTGCTGACCGGGCCGCACACCTTCAACTTCGCGCTGGTGACGCAGGACGCCATCGAGGCCGGCGCCGCCGAACTGGCGGCCGACGCCGACGCGCTGCTGCGCCAGGCCGGCGCCCTGCTGCGAGACGAGGCCCGCCGCGCCGCGATGGGCGCCAGCGCGCTGGCCTTCGCCGGCCAGCACCGCGGCGCCACCGCGCGCACGCTGGCGCTGCTGCGGCCGCTGCTGGCGTAAGCCGACCGACGACAATCGCGTTAACCGAGCGGCGCGCTACCACAGCGCCGGCAGTTCCTGCGAGCGTTTGCGCAGCGCCTGCTTGGCGCCGTCGTAGTCCGGGTAGACCGATTCGACGGTGGCCCAGAAGCGCGCGCTATGGTTCATTTCCAGCAGGTGCGCCAGCTCGTGCGCGACGACGTAGTCGACCAGCGGCAGCGCGAAGTGGATCAGGCGCCAGTTCAGGCGGATTTTGCGCTGCACCGTGCACGAGCCCCAGCGCGTGCCGGCCGACGACAGCGCGAACGAGTGGAAGCTCACGCCCAGCTTGGCGGCGTAGACGTCGAGCCGCTCGGCGAACAAGCGCCTGGCCTCGTCCTGCAGCCAGGCGCGAACCTTCTCCTTCAATTGTTGTTCGGTGCCGGCCGGCGGGACCCAGACGTGCAGCTCGCCCGAGTCGCGGTTGATGCTGGCGCGGTGGCGCGCCGCGTAATGCAGGCGCAGCGTGATGGAGCCGCCCAGGTAGGGCAGCGCGGCGCCGTCCGTCCACACCACCGGCGGGCGTTGCAGGCGCTGGGCGCGGCGTTCGCGCCGTTCGTGCAGTTTGGATAAAATCCAGCCCTGCTTGGCGCGGATGGCGTTGTCGATTTCGGCCAGCGTGATGCGCTTGGGCGCGGTCACGCGCAGGCCGTCGTCGTCGATCATGAAGCCGATCGAGCGCCGCGTCGAGCGGCGCAATTCGTATTCGATGCTGTGCTGGCCCAGTTGCAGCTGGCGTAGCGGCGGCGCGTCGGGCGCGCGCGGCGGCGAGGGCAGGGCGGCCGGCGGCGGCGCGCTCCATAGCAGCGACGGCGGCGTCGATGGCGGTGCTGGCGGCGTCGGCGGCGCGCCCGGCGCCTTGGCGGCGGCCGGGGCGTCCTGCGCGAACAAATCCAGTTGCTGACCGTTGACCTCGAGTGACTTCATTTGCTGTCGCAGTGTCGGTTCCTGGATCGTCGCGCCGATGCCGTCTAGCCAGCGCTGTAGGCGTGAGGCGAAATGACGCGCATTTCTGATTCTATCCAATTTTCCACCTGTTGCATCATGCTGTCCGGCGTGTGGCCTTCCGGCGAAATCGGTTTGCCTATCGAGACCGTGATCAAGCCCGGCCGCTTCAAAAACGATTGCTTGGGCCAGCATTCGCCCGAGTTGTGCGCAATCGGCACCACCACGGCGCCGGTGTCGATCGCCAGCCGGGTGCCACCGCTTTTGTATTTGCCCTTCTGTCCGACCGGAATGCGCGTGCCTTCAGGGAACATGATAATCCATTGGCCGTCCGCCAGGCGGCGTTTGCCGTGCGCGACCACGTTCTTGAAGGCGTTCTTGCCCTGTTTGCGGTCGATCGGGATCATGCGCAGCAGCGCCATGGCCCAGCCGAAGAAGGGGATGTACAGGATTTCCTTCTTGAACACGTAGACCAGCGGGCGCGGCAGGCTGGGCAGCAGGAAGATGGTTTCCCAGGCCGACTGGTGCTTCGAGAGCACGATGGCCGGCGCGTCGGGGAAGTTGTCGGCGCCCTTGACCTGGTAGCGGATGCCGCAGATGACCTTGGCGCACCACAGGATGAAGACGTTCCAGCGCGAGGTCACCCAGTAGCGCTTGTTGTACGACAGCGGCGCGGCGAAAAAGCACACGCAGGCCCAGACGATGGTGGCGACGATCATGATGACCATGAACAGCAGGGAACGCAGAAACAGGGAAGTATTACGCAATGCGGGCTCCAGATTAAGTGCTAAGGGCGGTGTTCGGGGGCGCCGCCGGCGCCGTTTTCAACAGGTGGCCGACCATCCCCGCCAAGTCGGGGAAGACCAGGGTGCCGGGCGGCAGGCCGCCGTCGGCGTGGGTTTTCTCGCCCTTGCCGGTCAAAACCAGGTAGGGCGCGCAGCCGCTCTTGAAGCCGGCCTGCAGGTCGCGCAGCGAGTCGCCCACGGTCGGCACGCCTTTCAGCGTGGTCTTGTAGCGCTGCGAAATTTCATCGAACATGCCGGGCTTGGGCTTGCGGCAGTCGCAGCCGTCGACCGCCGCGTGCGGGCAGAAGAAGATCGCGTCGATGTTGGCGCCGACCTGCTGCGCCAGCGCGTGCATCTTCTGGTGGATCGCGTTGAGGATCGTCATGTCGAAGAACTCGCGCGCGATGCCGGACTGGTTGGACGCCACCACGACGCGGTAGCCGGCCTGGTTCAGGCGCGCGATCGCCTCCAGCGAGCCGGCGATGGGCAGCCATTCGGCCGGCGATTTGATGAAGTCCGGCGAGTCGTGGTTGATGACGCCGTCGCGGTCGAGGATGATCAGTTTCATCGCCGGTGCTCCCATCAGGCGGCCAGTTTCGAGATGTCGGCGACGCGGTTCATCATGCCGTGCAGCGACGACAGCAGCGCCAGGCGGTTGTTGCGCAGCGCCAGGTCCTCGGCCATTACCATGACGTCGTTGAAGAAGGCGTCGACGTCGTCGCGCAGCTGGGCCAGGGTCTTCAGCGTGCCGGCGAAGTCGCCGCCGGCGAACGCCGCGTCGACCTGCGGCTGCACCCGCAGCAGCGCCGCCGCCAGGTTCTTCTCGGCCGCGTCCCGCAGCAGCGCGGCGTTGACGCCGGCCGCCGCGACCTGGCTGAGCGCCTCCTCGTTCTTTTTCAGGATGTTGGTGATGCGCTTGTTGGCCGCGGCCAGCGAGGCGCTCTCCGGCAGCGCGGCGAAGGCTTGCACCGCCTCCAGGCGCTGCACGATGTCGTCCAGGCGGTCCGGGTTCTGCGCCACCACGGCCTCGATCTCGTTGGGCGAGAAGCCGCGCTCGCGCAGGATGCCGCGCAGGCGTTCGAGCATGAAGACGGTGACGTCGGCGACCGGGTCCTTGAAGCCGGGCAGCGCGGCGAAGGGCCGCGCGGCGTCGGCCAGCAGGCCGCCGATCGACAGCGGCAGGCGTTTTTCCAGCAGCATGCGCAGCACGCCCAGGGCGTGGCGGCGCAGCGCGAACGGGTCCTTGTCGCCGGTCGGCTGCAGGCCGATGCTCCAAATGCCGACCAGGGTTTCAAGCTTGTCGGCCAGCGCCACGGCGGTGCCGGTGGCGCTGCCCGGCAGGCCGTCGCCGGCGAAGCGCGGCTGGTAGTGCTCGGAGGCGGCCAGCGCCACCTCGTCGTGCTCGCCGTCGTGGCGCGCGTAGTAGGTGCCCATGATGCCCTGCAGCTCGGGGAACTCGCCGACCATGTCGGTCAGCAGGTCGGCCTTGGCCAGCATCGCGCCGCGTTCGGCCAGGCCGACGTCAAAGCCCAGCTTGGCGGCGATGGCGCCGGCCAGCGCCTTGACGCGCTGCATGCGCTGCGCCTGGCTGCCCAGCTTGTTGTGGTAGACCACGTTGGCCAGCAGCGGCAGGCGCGCCTCCAGGGTTTTTTTCTTGTCTTGCTCGAAGAAGAACTTGGCGTCCGACAGGCGCGGGCGCACCACCCGCTCGTTGCCGCCGACGATGTGCTCGGGCGTCGCCGTCTCGATGTTGGAGACGATCAGGAAGCGCGAACGCAGCTTGCCGGCGCTATCGGTCAGGGCGAAGTACTTCTGGTTGGTCTGCATCGTCAGGATCAGACATTCCTGCGGCACGTCGAGGAACTCCTCCTCGAAGTGGCACTCGTAGACCACCGGCCATTCGACCAGCGCGGTCACTTCGTCGAGCAGCGCTTCCGGCATCAACACCAGGTCGGCGCCGGCCTTGGCCAGCAGCTGGGCGCGGATGCTGTCCTTGCGCGCGTCGTTGCCGGCGACGACCTTGCCTTCGGCTTGCAGCTGCTCGGCGTAGTTGTCGGCGTGGGTGATGCTGACGGCGTGGGCGCGCTCGGCGCACAGGAAGCGGTGGCCCAGCGTGGTGCGACCCGCTTGCAGGCCCAGCAGCGTGAGCGGCACGACGTTGATGCCGTGCAGCGCCAACAGGCTGTGCGCCGGGCGGACGAATTGCACGGTGCTGGCGTCGGGGCGCTGATAGCTCATCAGCTTGGGAATCGGCAGCTTGGCGGCCGACTCTTCCAGCGCGCCCTGCAGGCCGCTGGCCAGCGCGCTGCCGGGCGCGGTGTGGGTGTAGAAGAAGCTGTCGGCCTTGCCGTCGGCGGCGCGTTCCAGCTCGGCCACGGTGACGTGGGAAAAGCCCAGCGCCGCCAGTTTCTTGGCCAGCGGCGCGGTGCCGGCGCCGCTGGCGTCGAGCGCCACGCTGACCGGCAGGATTTTTTCGCGGATCGCCTTGTCGGGCGAGACTTCGCGCACGTTTGTGATGGCCACGGCCAGGCGGCGCGGCGTGGCGTAGGTGGTGGCGACGCTGTCGGCTTCGAGGAAGTCGCGCGCCTTGAGGCCGTTGTAAATGCCGGCGGCGAAGGCGGCGCCCAGTTTGGCCAGCGCTTTCGGCGGCAGTTCTTCGGTCAGCAGTTCGATGAGCAGTGTGTGGTTCATGGTGTCTTGGTGCGTTACGGTGAAGCGGCGCTTACGCGGCGCAGGGCGCGGCGGCTGGCGCGGCGGGGCGGTCGGCGGCGTCGAGCATCGGGAAGCCGAGGCGCTCGCGCGACTCGTAATACGCTTGCGCGACCAGGCGCGACAGCGTGCGCACCCGGCCGATATACGCGGCGCGCTCGGTCACCGAGATGGCGCCGCGGGCGTCGAGCATGTTGAAGCTGTGCGAAGCCTTCATGATTTTCTCGTAGGCCGGCAGGGTCAGCTGCAAGTCGATCAGGCGCTTGGCCTCGGCCTCGTAGTTGGCGAACTGGGCGAACAACAGCTCGGTGTTGGCGTGCTCGAAGTTGTAGGTCGACTGCTCCACCTCGTTCTGGTGGAAGACGTCGCCGTAGGTCAGCTTCTTGGCCACGCCGTTCTCTTCCCATTCGGTCCAGACCAGGTCGTAGACGTTTTCCACGCCCTGCAGGTACATCGCCAGGCGTTCGATGCCGTAGGTGATTTCGCCCAGCACCGGCTTGCAGTCGAGGCCGCCGACTTGCTGGAAGTAGGTGAACTGGGTCACTTCCATGCCGTTCAGCCAGACTTCCCAGCCCAGGCCCCAGGCGCCCAGGGTCGGGCTTTCCCAGTCGTCTTCGACGAAGCGCACGTCGTTTTGCTGCAAGTCCAGGCCGAGCGCGGCCAGCGAGCCCAGGTACAGGTCGAGGATGTTTTCCGGCGCCGGCTTCAACACCACCTGGTACTGGTAGTAGTGTTGCATGCGGTTCGGGTTGGCGCCGTAGCGGCCGTCCTTCGGCCGGCGCGACGGCTGCACGTAGGCGGCGCGCCAAGGCTCCGGTCCGATCGCGCGCAGGAAGGTGCCGGTGTGGAAGGTGCCGGCGCCGACTTCCATGTCGTAGGGTTGCAGCAGGGCGCAGCCCTGTTTGTCCCAGTAGGATTGCAGCGTCAGGATAATTTGTTGAAATGTGAGCATCGTGGTTGGTCTCTACGCGAATGACGGCGCGCGCCGGGCGAGGGCCTGGCGTCGCAAAGCGCTTAATTTTAGCGGGTTTTAAAGGCAGGCTGTGACTCTTCCAGCAACTATCTGCCGACTATCAGCAAATTCGTGCGTTCAGGCGTCATCGGCCCGGTTGTTGCGTTTCATTGGGACCGGCGCCGGCCCGCCTGCGCTGGCGCCGCGCCAGCAGGCCGGCGCCGGCCAGGGCCAGCGCGGCGATGGCGAGTATGAGTTTATTGCCAAACAATATATACGGCGTCACGCCGCCCATGCCCTGCACCGTCGCCGCCAGCGTGGCGCGGGTGTGCGGCGCCAGCGCGCTGGCGATGGCGCCGCGGCCGTCGACGACGGCGGTGCCGCCGGTGTTGCCGGCGCGGAGCATCGGCCGACCCGTCTCCAGGCTGCGCATTTGCGAAATTTGCAGGTGCTGGGGCATCGCCGTCGAGTCGCCGAACCAGGCCAGGTTCGACATATTGATCAGGATCGAGGCCGGTTGCCGGCCGGCGCGGTGCGCCGCCGCCAGCTGGTCGGCGATTTCCTCGCCGAACAAGTCTTCGTAGCAGATGTTCGGCAGCACCAGCTGCTCGCGCACCGCGAACGGCGCCTGCACCGGCGCGCCGCGCTGCATGTCGCCCAGCGGAATGGCCATCATCGCCACCAGCCAGTGCAAGCCGTCCGGGGTCGATTCGCCGAACGGCACCAGGTGGTGCTTGTCGTAGCGGTAGGTCGGCGCGCCGTCGCGCGGGGCGAAGCCGACGGCGCTGTTGGCCACCTGCGACGGGCGTTCCAGCAGCGGCATGCCGAGTAGGACGTGGCTGTCCGACTTGACGGCGAATTGGGCCAGGCTGGACAGGTATTCCGCCGGCAGCTGGTGCGGGAACAGCGTCACCGCCGTTTCCGGCGTGGCGATCAGGTTGGCCGGCGCGGCGGTGACGGCGCCGTGGTACATGCGCAGCGCGTCCTCGACGTTGGCGGGATTGAATTTCTGGTCTTGCGGCACGTTGCCCTGCACCAGGCGCACGCTGAGCGGGCGCCCGAACGGTTCGGTCCATTGGACCTGGGTCAGCGCGAAGCCGGCCGCGAAGGTGCCCAGCACCAGGGCGGCGGCGGCCAGGCGGGTGCGGTGCGCCAGCAGCAGCAGCGCGCCGGCGCTCAACGCCGCCAGCCAGCCCAGGCCGTAGACGCCGAGCAGCGGCGCGTAGCCGGCCAGCGGGCTGGCGTTGTGGGCGTAGCCGGCGACGACCCAGGGCAGGCCGGTGAAGAACCAGCCGCGGCACCATTCCTGCAGCGCCCACGCGGCCGGCAGCACCAGCAGGTTCATCAGCGGCAGCGGCAGCAGCCAGCGCCGGCGCAGCCAAGCCGCGCCGGCCATGGCCAGGCCGACGTATAGGCCCATCAGCGCCGCCAGCAGGGCCACCGCCAGCGCCGCCAGCGGCGCCGGCATGGCGCCGTAGCGGTGCATCGAGATGAACAACCAGTACATGCCGGCGCCGAACCAGGCCGCGCCGTAGGCCCAGCCGACCAGGAAGCCGCCCTTGACGGCGTTGGCGCGCAGCATTTGGTAGAACAGGACGGCCAGGCTGGCGATTTGCAGCGGCCAATAGCCGAACGGCGCGAACGCCAGCACGGCGCCGGCGCCGGCCAGCGCGGCGATCAGCATGCGCCCGCGGATGGGGCGGGGCGGGGCGGGCGGGTCGCCGGGGCGGGCGCGTCGAAAGCGCATTTAGACGTCGGACACGGCCGCGTCGGGCAGCTTTTCAACCAGCAGCACGTGGACCTGCCGGGCGTCGGCGCGCAACACCTCGAAGCGCAGGTTGCCCAGGTCGAACACGTCGCCCTTGTGCGGCATGCGCCCCAGGTGGTTCGAGACCAGGCCGCCGATGGTGTCGACGTCCTCGTCGGCCAGCGCGGCGCCGAGCGTGTCGTTGAACTGGCCGATCTCGGTGAGCGCCTTGATGCGCCAGCGCGGGCCGTGCTGGCCCTCTTTGATCGAGAGGATGTTGTCCTCCTCCTCGTCGAAGTCGTATTCGTCCTCGATGTCGCCGACGATCTGCTCGAGCACGTCCTCGATGGTGATCAGGCCGGCCACGCCGCTGTATTCGTCGACGACGATGGCCATGTGGTTGTGGTTGGCGCGGAAGTCGCGCAGCAGCACGTTCAGGCGTTTCGACTCGGGGATGAAGATGGCCGGGCGCAGCATGTCGCGCACGTCGAAGCTTTCCTCGGCGTAGTAGCGCAGCAGGTCTTTCGCCAGCAGGATGCCGATCACCTTGTCGCGCTCGCCCTCGATGGCCGGGAAGCGCGAGTGGGCCGTGGCCAACACGGTCGGCATCCATTCCTCGATGGGTTTGCTGATGTCGATCATGTCCATCTGCGAGCGCGGCACCATGATGTCGCGCGCGGACAGGTCGGACACCTGGAACACCCCCTCGATCATCGACAAGGCGTCGGCGTCGATCAGGTTGCGCTCGTGCGCATCGTGCAGGACTTCAAGAAGTTCCGCGCGGTTCTCTGGCTCGGGGGAAATCAGTGCGGTCAGGCGTTCAAACAGTGACCGGTGGGGCTTGGCGTCATTTTTGACGCCACTAGGGTGCTCTTGCATAGGAGGCGTGAGCCGTTGTTACGAAGGGGTATAGGATACACCAAAAGGCCGGCGTTGATGGATTTTGTCGGAAAGGCATGGCCGCGCCGGGCTAGGGGGCGTTGTTAATCGTGCGCGGCGACGCCGCGAAAGCGGGCCGGCGCGCCGCGAACGCTATGCCGCCACGCGCGCTTTCAGCGCCAGCACGGCGGCGCGCCACTCCTCGTAGTGCTCGCTTTCCTGCCATAGTTGGCGCAACTCGGACTGCTCGCCGAGGACCCGCTCGATGGCCCGCAGCGCCTTGCCGGCCAGCGCCGGCGAGACTTTCTGCTTGCGCTGGGCGACCCAGCGGTCGATGTCGGCGCCGCCGCCGTCGTCCTCGTCGCCGCCGTTACCTTGTAGCCGCGCCAGCACGTCGATCGCCGCCAGCGCCTCGGCGCCGAACGGCGCCTCCAGCTCGCCGTCGCCGAGGGCGTAGTCGAGCGTGCTCTCGATCGGCTCCAGGTTGCCCGCCTCCTGCAAATCCTGCGCCCAGTCCAGCGCGTAATCGTTGCCGTATGTATCGACAGACCATGTACCCATGTAGTGCTCCTTCAATGGCGATGTTCGTAGCTCGGGTGAGCCCGCCAGGGCGTAACCTGCCTGGCGCCGGCGGCCGCCAGGCGTCGGATGACGCCGCGCTAATCCGCGGCCTAGTGAGCGGCTTCTCAGCCTTGCGCTTCGGCGGCGTACGGGTCGGCGACGCCGAGCTTGGCCAGGATCTCGGTTTCCAGACCCTCCATCTCGGCGGCCTCTTCGTCGTCCATATGGTCGTAGCCCTGCGCGTGCAGCACGCCGTGGACGATCAGGTGCGCGGTGTGCGCCTCGACGGTTTTGTTCTGCTCGGCCGCCTCGCGCTCCAGCACGTCGGTGCACAGGACGATGTCGGCTTGGGTCGGCGCGTCGTCGGCCACGCCGCCGCCCATGTCCTCGCCCTCGTTGTAGGCGAACGTCAGCACGTTGGTCGCATAGTCCTTCTCGCGGTAGTCGCGGTTCAGGGTGCGGCCCTCGTCGGCGTCGACGAAGCGGATGGTCAGCTCGGCCGGGGCGAACAGCGCGGCCTTGACCCAGCGCCGCACCTTCGGCCGCGTGATGCTCCCTTGCAGGCGCGGGTCGGGGTATTGCACCGACAGGGATAGCTTATTTTTTTCGATCATTTTTTTTCGTCGATGTCAGAAGGGGGGCCAGCTCGTGCGCCACCGCTTGCGCGCTCTGCGCGCTTTCATAGGCGTCGACGATGCGCGCCACCAGCGGATGGCGCACCACGTCGGCGCTGGTGAACTGGGTGAAGGCGATGCCGCGCACGTCCTTCAGCACGGAAATCGCGTCGATCAGGCCGCTCTTCTGGCTCTTCGCCAGGTCGACCTGGGTGACGTCGCCGGTGATCACCGCCTTGCTGCCGAAGCCGATCCGCGTCAGGAACATCTTCATCTGTTCGACCGTGGTGTTCTGCGCCTCGTCGAGGATGACGAAGGCGTGGTTCAAGGTGCGCCCGCGCATGTAGGCCAGCGGCGCGATCTCGATGACCTGTTTTTCAAACAGCTTCTGGGTGCGGTCGAAGCCGAGCAGGTCGTACAGCGCGTCGTACAGCGGGCGCAGGTAGGGGTCGACCTTTTGCGCCAGGTCGCCCGGCAGGAAGCCCAGCCGCTCGCCGGCCTCGACGGCCGGACGGGTCAGGATGATGCGCTTGACGGCGTCGCGTTCCAGCGCGTCGACGGCGCAGGCCACCGCCAGGTAGGTCTTGCCGGTGCCGGCCGGGCCGACGCCGAAGCTGATGTCGTGTTCCAGGATGGCGCGCAGGTAGGCGATCTGGTGCGGGGTGCGCCCGCGCAGGTCGCTGCGGCGCGTCTTCAGCACCGGGCTCTGGATGTCCGGTTCGACGAAGGGCGTGGCCGGGTTGTGCTCGGACGCGGCCGACAGGTTGGCGCGCTGCTCGACCAGGGCCAGTTGCACCTCTTCCAACGGCACCACCTTGTTGGCGATGGCGTAAAACTGTTCGAGGATGGCGACGGCGCGCTCGGCGTTGCTGCCGCCGACGATGAAGCGCTCGCCGCGGCGGAAGATGGTGACGTCGAGCGCGGCGGAGATTTGCCGCAGGTTTTCATCGAGCGGCCCGCACAGGTGGGCCAGCCGGCTGTTGTCGAGCGGCTCGGGGACGAAGTAGTGCGGTTGGATCGGGGTCTTGGTTTTCAAGAGGCTCTTTTCAGGTCGACGGCGGCGGCCACCAGGTCGCCGCGCAGGGTGTAGGAGTGGCTGGCGCTGATGCGCACCTCGACCAGCTGGCCGATCAGGCGCGCCGCGTCGGCGCCGGCGTCGAAGTTGACGACGCGGTTGTTTTCGGTGCGCCCCTGCAGTTCGCCGGGGTCTTTCTTCGACGGGCCCTCGACCAGGATGCGCTGCACCGTGCCGACCATCGCCAGGCTGTACCGCTTGGTGTTGGCGTCGATCGCCGCCTGCAGTCTTTGCAGGCGCGCCAGCTTGACCTCGTGGGGGGTGTCGTCGGCCAGGCTGGCGGCCGGGGTGCCGGGGCGTTTGCTGAAGATGAAGCTGTAGCTGTTGTCGAAGCCGACGTCGGCGATCAGCTTCATCATCGCCTCGAAGTCGGCCTCGGTCTCGCCGGGGAAGCCGACGATGAAGTCGGACGAGATGGCGATGTTCGGCCGCACCGCGCGGATGCGCCGGATGATCGACTTGTATTCGAGCCCGGTGTAGCCGCGCTTCATGGCGCCGAGGATCTTGTCGCTGCCGTGCTGGGCCGGCAGGTACAGGTGGTCCACCAGTTGCGGGATCTTGGCGTAGGCGTCGATCAGGCGCTGGGTGAATTCCTTCGGATGGCTGGTGACGAAGCGGATGCGCTCGACGCCGGGGATGGCGGCGACGTATTCGAGCAGCAGCGCGAAGTCGGCCACCTCGCCGTCGCCGTCCATGACGCCGCGGAAGGCGTTGACGTTCTGCCCCAGCAGCGTGATTTCCTTGACGCCCTGGGCGGCCAGCCCGGCCACCTCGGCGAGCACGTCGCCGAAGCGCCGCGAGACCTCCTCGCCGCGGGTGTAGGGCACCACGCAATAGCTGCAATATTTGCTGCAGCCTTCCATGATCGAGACGAAGGCGGCGGCGCCGTCCACCTTGGCCGGCGGCAGGTGGTCGAACTTTTCGATTTCGGGGAAGCTGATGTCGACCTGCGGCTGGCCGCTGCTGCGGCGCGCGCTGATCATCTGCGGCAGGCGGTGCAGCGTTTGCGGGCCGAACACCATGTCGACGTAGGGCGCGCGCGCGACGATGGCGGCGCCCTCCTGCGAGGCGACGCAGCCGCCGACGCCGATCAGCAGGCCGGGTTTCGCCAGTTTCAGTTCGCGCAGCCGGCCCAGGTCGGAGAACACTTTCTCCTGCGCCTTCTCGCGCACCGAGCAGGTATTGAGCAGGATCACGTCGGCGTCTTCCGGATTGTCGGTGCGCACCAGGGCGTCGGAGGCGCCCAGCACGTCGGCCATCTTGTCCGAGTCGTACTCGTTCATTTGGCAACCGAATGTTTTGATGAAAACTTTTTTCTGCATGGAATAAGGCGCCTAAGGGTTGTGCCGGGGGCGCGCAGGCGGGCGCGGCGCTGTGCGCATGGCGAGCAATTCAGGACGCTAGTTTAGCGCAGTTTCGCGGCGCCGGCCACGGCGCGCCGGCCCGGCAAGCGGACCCGACGCTTTAAGGTACTGGCCTAAGCCGATGATTTGTAACAATTTCCTACGCGTCCTTGCGTGCGACGTTATCCATCCCTATGTGTTGAAATGACAGCGTTGCTCGGGATTCCAGCGGGTTGATTGATGTTGAACAACGTTCGCATCCGACGCTTAGGCTGCAAGCGGACGCTTTTGGCATAGAATATTGTTTAAAGGGCAATTTCACTGAAGAGATTGCCAACATGCCTCGCCCACGCCGACGCCCGCTCCATTTTATTCTTGGAGGAAATAAATCACGTGGGTCCGTTGTTTAACCCGCTGCTCAACCTGTAGTGCAACTCGTTCTTCAAACGTTTGTTCAATCCTGTTCAAGCGATATACGACACATTATTTGTGGAACTTATTTGGCGAAACTAAGTCTTCCTTAAGTTCGAAACGGCATTCTTTTCACAACTTACCAGACGAGGAAAATCATGGCACATCATTCTCTTGCTTCCCAAGAAAGCTACAACCCGAACCATCTGCTCGACATCCTGTTGGGCAAAATGCAGCTGAAAAACGACGCTGCGCTGTCGCGCCTGCTCGAAGTGGCGCCGCCGGTCATCAGCAAGATCCGCCACCACCGCCTGCCGGTCGGCGCCTCGCTGCTGATCCGCATGCACGAAGTGACCGGCATGAGCATCCGCGACCTGCGCGACCTGATGGGCGACCGCCGCACCAAGTACCGCCTGTCCGACGCGCAGGGCCGCCCCAAGGCGGAAGAGCGTCCGGATGCGTCGCAGGAGTCGTCGTCGAGCTATGCCCACTGAGGCCGGCGCGCTGTGGCGCTCGCTTGCCAACCGGCATAGTGCATCCGCCGCCGGGTCCTTCGGGTCCGGCGGCGGCCTCCCGCCCGTGCCCGTCTGACCTGACCGCGGCGACTTCCAGCCCGCCAACGCAAGTGCGCCAGCGCGCCCCGTATCGACCGCCCCGCTTGAGTGCGTCAAGGTCGCCCCACCGCTTTACGCCAGCAGTATCGTGGTGATCTCTTCGTACTGCAGCTCGGTTTCGCGGAACAGCTGCAAATACGCTTCCTCGTCCAGTCCGAGCGCGCTCCACGCCACCGTCGACACCCGCGGCACCAAGTCGTCGGCGCCGCCCGCCAGGTCGAGCGCATAGACCACCGCGTCGGCCACGTGGATGATGGAGGCCAGGAAACCGGCGCCCGGCGCCTCCGGATCGTGGTGCCCGGCGATGGCCAGGCGCATCGTGTCGGAAAAATTCCAGTGTTCCGCCAACGCCAGCCCGGCGTCGACATGGTCGACCCCGAGCACGGCGCGTTCTGCCTGCAGCATGCTGCAGTCGTGCGCGGCGCGGTGGGCGATGGCCTCGCTGAAACGCTGCGGAAAACTCGTCACCAGCACCAGCCGGCCAATGTCGTGCAGCAGCCCGGCGGTGAAGGCGTAGTCCTGGTTGAAGCGGATCTGCCGCGCCAGCACCTTGGCGCAGGCGGCGGTGGCGATCGAGTGGCGCCAGAACGCCTTGTCGTCGAAGCCGGCGCAGCGCCCCTCCGGGAAGCAGCCGGTGACGGCGGCGGCGGTGATCAGGTTGCGCGTGGTCTGGAAGCCCAGGTAGGTGATGGCTTGCTGGATCGTGGTCACCTTGACCTGCAGGCCGTACAGCGAGGAATTGGCCAGGCGCAGGGTTTTCGCCGTCAGCGCCTGGTCGTGGGACACCTTCTTGGCCAGCACCGAGATGTCGATGTCCTCCTGGTCGATGCTGTTGAGCAGCTCCATCACCACCGCCGGCAGCGACGGCAGGTCGGCCAGGTTGTGTACGATATCGTCGCGGGTCAGCGGCGCGGCGCTCATGGCGCCGGCTCCTTGCCCAGGCGGTAGTCTTCGACGAAGCGGCGCAACAGGCCGCTGGCCCAGTCCTGCTGGTCGTCGGGGTCGTTGTGGCGGAACAGCCGCGCCAGGCGCTGCTGGGCGTGGCCGTGGGCGCTCGCCAGCTCCTCCTCCGAGACGGCGCCGTTGGCGATGGGCAGCATTTCAATGCCGTGGCGCGGCATCAGCGCCAGCATCGCCTCGCTCAACACGGTGCCCTGCGGCAGCAGCACGTGGCCCTGCACGTCGAGCAGCTCATCGGATAAAACCATTCCCGCTTGCACTTGCGCCAGTGCAAGGTGCCGGTAGCTTGCCGTCATCGCGTGTCCCCCTGTTGAATAGCTCCGATCTTACCACTCACGGAATGTTCCGGGGTTTGGTCTTGCCAGCGCCTGGCTGGCCGGCTGGCGGCACGAAGTCGTCCCGCCGCTCCGACGGCGCCAAGTATTTCCGGGCGGCCCTCGGCCCGCACTTGTCGAGATTGGCACATTGGCGGCACCACGTCCCCCCTTTTACGGATGAGGCAACCGCCTGCCACTCGTGTCCCCGATGGCACAGCCAGGACAATTTCTGCGCCAGGGTGACGACGTGCCCCGAAAGCAGATGGCCGCCGCGTTCCTTTGCCAGTTCCGAGAGTTGCGCGTGGCGTTCCGCCGCCGGCATCCTTCCGCTGCATCTGGGGCACCATTTGCCACCCATGATATTGGATGGGGACGCCGACCAAAGGTGGCCTTCGCCACATTGCCATTGCATTTTCCGGTGGGCGGTCGTGTAGTCGTCTGACAGGCATAGCCCGCCGCGCTCCCTGGCGACGGCGTGGTATTTCCGCATCAGCGTGGGAGTGTGCTTATCAATAATCCCGCACTGCGGGCACCAGCGCCCATGGGTTTTCACCGAGGCGAGCGTGGCGTCCCATTGATGGCCGCGGCGGCATTCCCAGGTCAGCTTATCGCGCGCACCGAGATAGCATGCCGAAACCAGCCGGCCGCCACGTTCAACGGCCAACTGGCTAAGGATCGCGTGATGTTCTTCCTTCGAGCCGCGTCCGTAGCACTTCGGGCACCATTGCCCGCTCTTGATATTGCCGGGTGGCGCCTCGAAGGTATGACCCCGAGCGCAACGCCAAGCCAGCTTATTCCTATTGTCGAGGTAATGCGTCGACAGCAGTTGGCCGCCGCGCTCGAGCGCGATCTGGCGACACTGCGCCAGCATTTCCTGCTTCGGCAAACGGCCGCGGCATCGCGGGCACCAGGAAGGGCCATTTTTTACGGAACCGGGGGAAGCCATCCAGATGTGACCGTTCGCACACTGCCATTCCAGCAGATCGTGGCTGCCGACATAGACGGTGGAGAGCAACTGGCCGCCGCGCTCTTGCGCCAGGCGCGCCAACATGGCGTGTTGCTCGTCCGCCGGCATGTAACCGCGGCATTTGGGACACCATTTCCCTCTGCCGATATTGGCCGGCGTCGCCGGCCATTGGTGGCCCGCGGCACATTGCCATAGCAGTTTGGTGTGGGAATTCGCATATTCCGACGACAGGCACTGGCCATCGCGCTTCCCGGCTAAGCGCTGCATGTCTTCAATGGTGAGACGGCGCGACAAGCGCGTACAAGTAGCGCACCAAAAGCCTTTGAACAGAATTCTGAGTTCGGTTTCCCACTCATGTCCGCGGGCGCAACGCAGGCGGTAGCGTTGCCCGACGATGTGGGTAAAGCTCGGCGCCAGGCAGGTTCCCCCATGCAGTTCGGCGATCGTCTGCAGCAACAGCAGTCCGTTTTGCTGACGCACCGCGGCCGCTCTGCCCAGGATGGGGTAACGGCTGCGCAAATCGGCAATAGCGCGCAATGGCGCGACTAATCTCGTTGGTCGAATGATGGCGGCGCTCCTATTTGGGCGCAATGCCGCCGATGGCGAAGTGGCTGGCGCCGACACTGACGACTTGACCGCCATGACTGCTAGGGTCGTTTAAGCGTATGACGCTACGCATGGCTATCCCTCATTTGGTAAAACGGTCATGCATTATTGTCCGGCACACTACACACGAGTTTGCGCAAAGACAAAACAATGAGTTTTCCCGCTGACGTGCTTGGCCAGCAACAGGTCGTCGTTGACGCCCTCGCCACTGCCCAGGCGCAGCCGGATAGGGCGGTTGGCTTCGCTCAGACCGGGGGGCACGGCCGGGCCGGATCGCTTGGTGGATGTCATGGAGGAGGGTCCTGGCTGGTGGGCGGCCTGGCGCGGCCGGAAAAATCGCCTGCATTGCAAGCGACGCAATATGCTGGAAGTGTAAGCCGGTCCGGTCGACGGTATTTTTCCTTGAGGCAACATGTGCTGGCGTCCGTCATCTTTTAGTTTGCGCGAAATTCGGCCAAACCAGCTGCAAAGGCCGGGGGCGGACCGGAATGCCGCTAACTTAAATGAGCGCACGCGTAAGCCGACGCCAGTCGGGATACGCCCTGGCGGGCTAACCGATCTACGAAAATCCTGAACTTAGCGGCATTGGGGGCAGACCCCGAGGGTCCGATCCCGCTTCGCGGCCGCCGGTTCTATGCCGCGCCGGTCTAGCGGTTCGTCTTGCCAAGACGCGGGCCATACCGTACATTGGGACGTTGCCGTCAAATTCGCTTCCGCCCGCGCCGCGGCGGCCGAAGCCCTGGCAGAGGGAGAGTGCACCGATGGTCCGTATTCAAGTCCGGCTGACGCTGCTATTCGTGGTCATCGTCACGCTGGTGCTCGCCATTTCCGGCAGTTATACCCAGTACAGCCTGGGCAAGGACCTCGAATCGGGCAGCCAGCGCCTGCGCGAGGGCGTGCTGACGCGCCTGCAAACGAGCCTGCCGTCGGCGCTGTGGGACCTCGACAAGTCCAAGGTCGACAGCATCGTCGCCGCCGAGATGCTGCCGCCCGAGCTGGTGGCGATCCGCGTCTACGACTCCTCGGTCGGCCTGTTCTCCGGCAAGGCCCGCGACGCCGCCGGGCGCATCGTCTCGATCGCCTCGGAGCTTGTGGTGGCCGGCGCGCCGGTCGAGGCCAACCTGGTGTTCCGCGATTCGGTGGCCGTGTCGGCGTCGAGCAAGCCGGTGACGGTGGGCAAGGTGGTGGTCAATTTCAGCCGCGCCCAGATCGACGCGGCGCTGGTGGCCGAGGTGCGCCGCAAGGTCATCGAGGTGCTGCTGCTGGACTCGATCCTGGTGGCGGCGCTGGCGCTGAGCCTGCGCATCGTCTTCGACCCGCTCAAGCAGTTGCGCGACGGCCTGGTCGACCTGGCCACGCGCGGCAGCGACGACGTCGAGGAGTTGCCCGACAACCGCCGCGACGAGCTCGGCGACGTGATCCGCGGCTTCAACGCGGTGCAGCGCAAGCTCAAGTCGATCATCGAGCGCATCCGCGAGGCCGAGGACGCGGCGCGCCGCTCGGAGCAGCAGACGGCGCGGGCGATGGACGAGCTGCGCCGGGCGCAGGAGTCGCTGCTGCAGTCGGAGCGGCTGGCCTCGCTGGGCAGCCTGGTGGCCGGCGTCGCCCACGAAATCAACACGCCGGTCGGCATCGCCCTGACCAGCGCCTCGGTGCTCAAGGAGGCCACCGACGAGGTGCTCGCCGCCGTCGGCGGCGGCAACGTCAAGAAGTCCGACATCCTGCGCTACCTCGAGACGGCCGGCGAAAGCGCGCGCCTGATCATGAACAACGCCTACCGCGCCGCGCACCTGATCCACAGCTTCAAACAGATCGCCGCCGACCAGGTCAGCGAGGCGCGCCGCCATTTCGAGCTGCGCGAGTACATCGGCGAGGTCGTCTCGAGCCTGCAGCCGTCGCTGAAGAAGACCCGCATCGGCATCGCCATCGACTGTCCCGACGACATCACGCTCGACAGCTACCCGGGCGCGCTGGCGCAGGTGCTCACCGACCTGACGCTCAATTGCGTCGAGCACGCCTTCGACGCCGACACCGAGGGCTTGATCGCCATCGGCGTGCGGCGCGACGGCAGTTGGATCGAGATGCAGGTCAGCGACAACGGCAAGGGCATCCCGGCCGACATGCTCGACAAGGTGTTCGACCCGTTCGTGACGACCCGCCGCGGCCAGGGCGGCACCGGCCTGGGTTTGAATATCGTGTTTAACTTGATCGTCAAGCAGTTTGGCGGCACTATTTCGGTCAGTAGCACGCCCGGACACGGCGCCCGCTTCACCTTGCGCATCCCGCGCCAGACGCCGGCGCCGGACGACGCGGCGGGCGCCGAGCCGGCCGCCGCCGCGGCGCTGCCGTAGCGCGGCGGCGCAGACCAGGAGGAGAAGGCGATGAACGCAGAGCAGCACGTGGCATTGTTGCGGGGGATAAATGTCGGGCGGGCCAAGCGCGTGGCGATGGCCGACCTGCGCAAATTGTTGGGCGAACTCGGTTACAGCGACGTGCGCACCTTGCTCAACAGCGGCAACGTGGTGTTCGGCGCGGCCGGCTTCACGCCGGCCGAGTCGGCCGCGCGCATCGAGGAGGCGCTGGTGCTCAAGCTGGGCGTGGCGGCGCGCGCGACCGTGCTCGACGCGGTGCGGTTCGGCGAGATCATCGCCGGCAACACCCTGCTGGCGCTGGCCGACGACCCGTCCAGGCTGCTGGTGTCGGTGTTCAAGCAGCCGGCCGACCTGGCGCGCCTGGCGCCGCTGCTGCGGCAGGACTGGGCGCCCGAGGCGCTGGCGGCCGGCCCGTGGGCCGCCTACCTGTGGTGTCCGGCCGGGGTGCTGGCCAGCCGCGCGGCGGCGGCGCTGGGCGCGCTGCTGGGCGACGCGGTGACCTCGCGCAACTGGGCGACGATGCGCAAACTGCAGGCGCTGCTGGACGGGCCGCCGCCCCGCTGAGCGGGGCGCCGCGGCGCCGCCGCCTCGCATACAATGGCGCTTTCGAAGGGAAGCGCGCGCAGGCGCGGGTGCCGCAATGAACAAAGAAATACTCAAGGGCGTGCTGATCGTGTTGCTCGGCGTCGCCGCGCTGCTTGGCCTGTCGGTGCTGATGGCCGATTCCGGGCCGGACAAGGCCGGTTGCATCGCCCGCGCGCTGAAGAGCAACGTCGCGGTCGGCAACATCGAGCGCGTGTGCAGTCTGCGCAGCTATCCGTAATGGCTGGCACCGCCCAAAAAAATCCCGCGCGCGGCGGGATTTTTTTTTGGGGAGGGGGCGGGCGCTCAGGCTGGCGCGAACTTCTCGGTGTCGTTGCCGCGCGCCGTGCACAGCAGTAATACCAGGCCGAGCATCAGCATCGAATAGCTGCTCGGTTCCGGCACCGCCGACGCCACCGCGATATGGTCGATGAAGGCGGTGGAGTCGCCGCTGGCGTTGAGCCCGGCGAAACGCAGCACCCCCGGCGCCGCCGCGGCAAAGCTGAGCGCGTGGCCGGTCCAGCCGGCGCCAAAGCCGACCTGGACGGTTTCGAGCACGACGCCGTTGAACGACACTTGATAGGTTTCGGCGCCGCCGTAGTTGCCGCGGCCGGCGTCGGCCCAGGACAGCGCGTAGACGCCCGGCGCGGCCAGGGTCAGCGTCTGTTCCAGGTAGCTTTGGTTTTGCAGGCCGGCCAGCAGCGCGCCGTACGGCGAGTTCGGCACGCCCCACGGCGCGCTGTCGCTGTGGATCAGGGCGAACTGGCCGCTCCAGCCGGGCACCGCGCCGCACTCGTGGCCGGCCACGTTGAGATAGCAATAGGAACCGTCGACCATGTTGGCGCCGGCGTCTTCAAAGCTGCCGTTGGCGACGTGGCCGGTGGGCGCGGCGTGCGCTGCGCCGGCAAGGAAAAGTGTGACTAGTGCGGTGTGGACCAAGCAGAGCGGCTTCATTCTATGCTCCTGTTATCGACGTGGAAGGGTGTGGTACAGCCCGTCGCGGTCAGAAGCGTCCGCCCGGCGGGGGGCGGCTTGACTGTGATGCGCTGAAGTTTCCATTAGATCACAATCGCTAAAATTTTGATATCACTATTTTCTTTGTGTCATTATTGTTGCCTACAGGGAAACTTTCAGGCGGCGCCGGCGGCCGCCGCGCTCAGCCCGGGAAGCTGGCGGCGAACGCTTGCCGCGCCGGGTGGTGGACGATGTCGCGCCGCCACACCAGCACCGTGGTGACGCCGGCCAGCGCCGCCGGCAACGGGTGCGCGCGGATGCTTTTCGCCAGGCTGCGCTGGCGCAACACTTCCTTGGGCATCAGCGCCACGCCCATGCCGGCGGCGACGCAGCCGATGATGGCCTCGAAGGTACCGAACTCGGCGACGCGGCCGACGCCGACGCCGGCGTCGCCGAACCAGGCCTCCAGGCGGCGCCGGTACGAACAGCCGGCGCGGAACACCAGCAGCGCCTTCCTGGCGACGTCGTGCGGCGTGGCGACCGGGCCGTGCGCCAGGTCGGTCAGCAGCACCAGCTCCTCCTCGAACACCGCCAGTTGCGCCAGTTCCGGGCACGCCACCGGCGCCGCCACCAGCGCGCAGTCCAGGCGGTGCTGCACCACCGCCTGCACCAGGTAGTCGGTCGGGCCGGTGTCGAGCAACAGCTCGACGTCGGGGTGCAGGCGGTGGAAGGCCGCCAGCACCAGCGGCAGGCGGGCGGCGGCGGTGGTTTCCATCGCGCCGATCTGCAGCTTGCCCGACGGCGCGCGGCGCCCTTGCACCGCGGCGGCGGCCTCGTCGGCCAATTGCAGCAGCCGGTCGGCGTAGTCGAGCAGGCGCGCGCCCTCGGCCGTGATCAGCAGGCGCCGTGCGCTGCGGTGGAACAGCGCCACGCCCAGCGCCTCCTCCAGCTGGGCCAGGCGCGCCGAGACGTTCGACTGCACCCGGTTCAGCCGCGCCGCCGCCCGGGTGACGCTGCCTTCTTCCGCCACCGCCTTGAATATGCGCAACGCCGCCAAGTCCATCGCCGCCCTCGATTCTTAAAAAGTGATTGATGGTTTCATTATTATTCATTTTTTAAAATACGTGCGGCGATTTACAGTGCCCCATCCATCCACCCTACGCAAGGAGCAGGTATGCCATCGCTTCCCACCCCGGCGCCGGCGGTACTGCTGGCCAGCAGCTTCGCCTTCGTCGTCGTCCAGCTCGACGTCACCATCGTCAACGTCGCGCTGCCGCGGATCGGCCTCGAACTCGGCGCCGGCGTCGGCGCGCTGCAATGGGTGGTCGACGCCTACATGCTGGGCTTCGCCGCGCTGCTGCTGTCGGCCGGCGCGCTGGGCGACCGCTTCGGCCACCGCCGCGTGTTACTGGCCGGTTTCGCCTTGTTCGCCGCCACCTCGGCCGCCTGCGCGCTGGCGCCGCACGCGCCGGCGCTGAACGCGGCGCGCGCCGCCCAGGGCGTGGCCGCCGCGCTGCTGGTGCCGAGTTCGCTGGCGCTGCTGCGCGCCGCCTACGGCCACGACCGCCAGCGGCTGGCCGCGGCTGTGGCGTGCTGGACCGCCGCCGGCGGCGTGGCGATCGCCGCAGGTCCGCTGCTGGGCGGCTTGCTGCTATCGGTGGCCGGCTGGCGCAGCGTGTTCTGGGTCAACCTGCCGATCTGCGCGCTGGGCTTTGCGCTGACGCGCGCGCTGGCCGAGGCGGCGCCGGCGGCGCCGCCGGCCGGGACGCCGCGCCGCCCCTTCGACGTCGCCGGCCAGTTGCTGGCCATCGTCGCGCTGGTGGCCCTCATCGGCGCGCTGATCGAGGCCCAGTCGCTGGGGCAGTCGCACCCGCTGGTGCGCGGCGCCGCGCTGCTGGCGCTGCTGGCCGGCGCCGCCTTCGTCGCGGTTGAACGGCGCAGCGCCGCGCCCATGCTGCCGCTGCAACTGTTCGCCCGGCCCGGCTTCGCCGCCGCGGTGCTGTTCGGCGTCCTACTCAACTTCGCCTACTACGGCGTGCTGTTTGTGCTGAGTTTTTACCTGCAGGCGCTGCGCCACTTCTCGGCGCTGCAGAGCGGCCTGATGTTCCTGCCGCTGACGGCCACCTTCATCGCCTCCAACCTGGCCGGCGGCTGGATGGCGGCGCGCGCCGGGGCGCCGGCGACGATGGTGCTCGGCGGCCTGATCGGTTGCACCGGCTACGCGCTGCTCGGCCTGCTCGGTGTGTCGGCCCGCGCCGGCTTCCTCGACATGCTGCCCGGCCTGGCCTTGATTCCGGCCGGCATGGGGCTGGCGGTGCCGGCCATGACCACGGTGATCCTGGCCGGCGTCGAGCCGCGCCTGGCCGGCACCGCCTCGGCCGTGCTGAACGCGGCGCGCCAGGTTGGCGGCGCCGCCGGGGTGGCGCTGTTCGGCGCGATGGCGGCGGCCGGCTCGCGCGTCGAGGCGATCGGCGCGGTGCGCGCGGCGATGGTGTGGTCGGCGCTGCTGCTGTTGCTGGCGGCGACGCTGGCCTACCGCTGCCGCGGCGGGCTGGGGGCGCCGCGCCCGGCCGCGCAACCCGCCTGACGGCCCCTGCCGACACTATGCCCAAGGATATAATGTCGGCTTGGGCACATGACGGGGGGGGGCAATGGCGGGCGACGGCGGTTTCGATATGGCGGCGATGCGGCTGGCGGCCGGCAACGCCAGCGCGTTGCTGAAGGCGATGGCCAATCCGCAGCGCCTGCTGCTGCTGTGCCAGCTGGCGCAGGGCGAGCGCAGCGTCGGCGCGCTCGAGCAACTGCTCGGCATCGCCCAGCCGACGCTGTCGCAGCAGCTCGGCGTGCTGCGCGGCGAAGCGCTGGTGGCGAGCCGGCGCGAGGGCAAGCAAGTGTTTTACCGCGTCGCCAGCGCGCCGGCGCTGGCCGTGCTGCAACTGTTGTACAGCCAATTTTGCGCCGCCGAAGCGTTGCCGGACGCAGCGTAAAGCGCGCCGCCGATATACAATCGACGCCATTCCGACGACTTCGAACAGGCTGCCCCGACAATGATGAACACGACCGACAACGGCGCCGCGGCGCGCCCGGCGGCGCCGCTGCTGGCGGCGCTGGGCGCGCTGGCGCTGGCCGGCTGCGGCGCCGTCCAGCGCGCGCCGGCGCCGGCCGCGCCGCCGGCCAATCCGCAGGTGCTGCTGCTGGGCGAGGTGCACGACAACGCCGCCGGCCACCGCGCCCGCTTCGACGAGTTGCGCCTGCGCGTCGAGGCCGGCTGGCGCCCGGCCATCGCGATGGAGCAGTTCGACCGCGAACACCAGGCCCTGCTGAGCAAGGCGCAGCGCGACTGCGCCGACGCCGAGTGCGTGATCCGCGTAATGGCGGCGCCGCGCTGGGACTGGGCCTTGTACCGCCCGGTGATCAGCCTGGCGCTGCAATACGATCTGCCGCTGCTGGCCGCCAACCTGTCGCGCGCCGACGCCTCGCGCACGGTGCGCGACGGCATCAAGGCGAGCTTCGACGCCGCCACCGTCGCCGCCTACCAGCTGGACGCGCCGCTGCCGGCGGCGATCCGCGCCGGGCAGCAGCGCGAAATCGTCGCCGGCCACTGCAATATGCTGCCCGATTCGATGCTCGGCGGCATGGTCGACGCGCAGATCGCGCGCGACATCTGGATGGCCAAGATCGTGCGGGCGCAGGCGCCGCGCGACGTCGTTCTGCTGGCCGGCAACGGCCATGTGCGCAAGGACTTCGGCGTGGCGCGCTGGCTGGCGCGGACGGCGCCGGCGCTGACGTTGCGCAGCATCGGCTACCTTGAAGCGGGCGGCGCCGTCGCCGCCGATGCCTACGACGCCACCCGCACGGTGGCGCCGCAGACCCGGCCCGACCCCTGCGCCGGATTGCCGGTGAAATAGAAGGTGAAATAGGTGCGACGGCCGCCGCCCGCGGCCATCGTTGAATCGACGCCATAGGAGTTGCCATGCAATGTGTATTCCCCCCACCGGCCCAGGCCACCGTCGCGGTCGTCGGCAGCGACGCCGTGTTTCCGGTCCACCGCATCTACTGCGTCGGGCGCAACTACGCCGAGCACGCCAGGGAGATGGGCCACAGCGGGCGCGAGGCGCCGTTTTTCTTCATGAAGCCGGCCGGCGCCGTGTTGCCGGTCGCCGCCGGCGCGCTGGGGCGCATGCCGTACCCCGCGATGACGGCCGACCTGCAACATGAAATCGAGCTGGTGGTGGCGATCGGCAAGGGCGGGCGGGCCATCGCCGCCGCCGACGCGCCGGCCCACGTCTGGGGTTACGCGGTCGGTCTGGACATGACGCGGCGCGACCTGCAGGGCGAGGCCAAGCGGCTGGGGCGGCCCTGGTGCGCCGGCAAGGGCTTCGAGCATTCGGCGCCGATCGGACCGATCACCCCGGCGGCGGCGGCCGGCGCCATCGACGGCGCCGCCATTGCGCTGACGGTGAACGGCGCGGCGCGCCAGGGCAGCGCCATCAGCATGCTGATCTGGAACGTCGCCGACACCATCGCCCACCTGTCCACCTACTTCGAGCTACAGCCGGGCGACCTGATTTTCACCGGCACGCCGGCCGGCGTGGCGGCGGTGACGCGCGGCGACGTGCTCGAGGGCAGCATCGACGGCCTGGCCGGCCTGCGCGTCAAAATCGTCTGAGCGCGCCTGACTTGGCGGTCGCCGCCGGCTGGCCGGCCGCGCGCACGTCGGCCTTGCGCCGCGGAATCCGGCTGGCGCTGCTGTATTCGGCGTCGGCGCGCGCTGGCGCCGCCCAGGGCGCGCCTGGCGCGGCGGAAACGGCAAGCCGTTTCATGCGCGCGCGCTTGATTCAGCGCAAACGCGGCGCGGCGCGGCGCGCTTAGTCTGGACTCCAGCTCACCATTGCGCCACGGCGTGAAGGGCAGGAAACATGAAGGTCGACCAGGACCCATCGAAGCCGTGGCAGATACCGTTGTGGTATTGGTTGCTGCTGCCGCTCGTCATCCTGCTGGTGCAAGGCATCGGCGACGCCCGCACCACCGAGCAACTGGCCTACAGCGACTTCAAGCAGCTGCTCAAGGCCGGCAAGGTCGAGGAACTGCTGGTTGGCAACGACACAATCAAGGGCAAGCTGCTCACCGACGGGCTCGACAAGGTACTGCCGAAGCCGCGCGCCGACGCGCTGCGCCAGGAGGGCGCGCCGCGGCGCGATTTCATCACCGTGCGCGTCAGCGACCCGGAACTGACCGGCGAGCTGGACGCGGCCGGCGTCCACTACGCCGGCCAGGTCCGCAGCGAATGGCTGGCGACAATGCTGTCGTGGCTGCTGCCGCTGGCGCTGATCCTCTGGTTGTCGTCCTACCTGGGCCGGCGCGGCGGCGTGGGGGCCGGCTTGGCCTTCGATATCGGCAAGAGCAAGGCCCGCGCCTACGTCGAGAACGCGACCGGCGTCAGTTTCGACGACGTCGCCGGCATCGACGAGGCCAAGGAGGAATTGCGCGAAATCGTCGACTTCCTGAAAAACCCGCAGCGCTACCACCGCCTGGGCGGCAAGATCCCGAAGGGCGTGCTGATCGTCGGCGCGCCCGGCACCGGCAAGACGCTGCTGGCCAAGGCCGTCGCCGGCGAGGCCGGGGTGCCGTTCTTCTCCATCAGCGGCTTGGAATTCGTCGAAATGTTCGTTGGCGTCGGCGCCGCCCGCGTGCGCGACCTGTTCGCCCAGGCCGAGCAGAAGGCGCCGTGCATCGTCTTCATCGACGAACTCGACGCGCTGGGCAAGGCGCGCGGCAGCGGCTCGCTGCTGGGCGGGTACAGCGAGCAGGAGCAGACGCTCAACCAGTTGCTCGTTGAAATGGACGGCTTCGACGCCAACAAGGGCGTCATTATCCTGGCCGCCACCAACCGCCCGGAAATCCTCGACCCGGCGCTGCTGCGCCCGGGCCGCTTCGACCGCCACGTCGCCGTCGACCGGCCCGACCTGAAGGGGCGCGAACAAATCCTGCAAGTGCACGCGCGCCAGGTGCGGCTGGCGCCGCAGGTCGAGCTGGGCGTGATCGCCGCGCGCACCGCCGGCTTCGCCGGCGCGGACCTGGCCAACCTGGTCAACGAGGCGACCTTACTGGCGGCGCGGCGCGGCAAGGACCAGGTCGACATGCGCGACTTCGACGAGGCGATCGACCGCGTCGTCGCCGGGCTGGAAAAGAAAACCCGCCTGATGAACCCGCAGGAAAAAGAAACCGTCGCCTACCACGAGGCCGGCCACGCGCTGATCGCCGAGTTTCGCCGCTACGCCGACCGCGTCGCGAAGATTTCCATCATCCCGCGCGGCCTCGCCGCGCTCGGCTACACGCAGCAACTGCCGACCGAGGACCGCTACCTGCTCAAACGCAGCGAGCTGTACGACCGCATCGACGTGCTGCTGGGCGGGCGCGTGGCCGAGGAGGTGGTGTTCGGCGACGTCTCGACCGGCGCCCAGAACGACCTGCAAACGGCCACCGGGTTGGCGCGCCACATGGTCACGCAATACGGTATGAGCGAGCGGCTGGGGCTGGCCACCTTCGAGCAGGCGCGCGCGCCCTACCTGAACCCGGCCGCTCCGGGCGAGCGGCAAAGCTACAGCGAGCACACCGCCGTAACCATCGACGCCGAAATCGCCAGGCTGCTCGACGAGGCGCACAAGCGCGTGCTGGCGACGCTGCGCGAGCGGCGCGGCCTGCTCGACGCACTGGCGCGCATGCTGCTTGAGCACGAGACGGTGGACCGCGGCGCGCTCGACGCGCTGGTCCACGGCGCGGCCGGCGTCAAGCCGGCGGCGCTGGCCGCAGCGCCGCCGTAGCCCGCGCCGCCGATAAAAACCAAGGACTTGATTTTTGGCGCGCTAAGTTGGCGCGATTTTCGTAGGTCGGGTTGGCCCGCAAGGGCCTAACCCGACTGGCGTCGACAGCGGCTCGGCGTCGGATGATTCCCGCCTCGTCGGCCGCCGCATCCGAGCTGCGACGCGCCGATCGGATAAAAAACGGGCGCCTAGCGCGCCGCCTTGCCGCGCAGCGCTTCCAGCGTCTTCGGCAGGCTGTCCTTGCTCAGACTATCGACGATCCACCCCATGCCGATCGGCACCGGACCTGGATCGGTGTAGACAAAATACTTGACCACGGTTTTGCGCTTGTCGGCCGGGGCCGGCGTCAACTGCCAGTAGCCGGTGGTGTCGGCGATGGTCTCGTCCGGCGTCAAGCCGGCCGACGGCAGCATCTTCCACGACAGCTGGCACAACTGCGCGCTGCTCTTCGCGTCCATTTTTAAACGGTAGCGCTTGCTTTTACCCATCGGCAGTTTGAGCGTCATATCTACCAGCGTGGCGTCGACGCCGCGTGTCACCACGGTTTTCGCCACGCTCGGCATGAAGCCCGGGTAGCCGGAAAAATCCTGGATGATGGCGCACAGCGCCGGCAGCGGCGCGTCGATGATGGTGGCGGCCAGGAAGGACTTGCCGGCGGCGCCGGCCTGGCTGGCGTCGAGCATGGCCACCTTGGACTCGGACAGCGTGGCCGTGTCGATGCCCGGCTCGGCGGCGGCCGGGACGGGGTCGGCCAGCAGGCAGGCGGGCAGCAATACTGCGGTGATCTTGCGCATAATTGTGTTTGGCATCAGTTTGGCATCATGTTGGTGGCCTGCTCAGGCTTGTTCGACGCCGCGGCGGATCGCCTCGACGTCGACCTTGCGCAGATAGCGTTCGATATTCTTCCACATCGTATGGTAGCCGTAGCCGCCGTTCTTGAGTTCGTCGAGCGCCTGCTCCTTGCTGCGCTGCTGGTACAGCACGCGGTACATGGCCGCGACCAGCCCGGTGCGGTCGGCGCCGTGCAGGCAGTGCAGCAAGACCGGGCCGTCGCGCTCGGCGCCGCGGATCGCCCGCAGCGCCTGCACCATCTGAGCGTCCTTGATATGCCAGGTATTGATCGGAATGCGCACCGTGCGGATGCCGCTGTTGGCCAGCAATTTGTCGTCGGAGTGCAGCGCGCGCAGGCTGACCACGGTTTTCACGCCCAGCGCCTGCAGCCGCACCACATCGGGCCGTTTCAGCCTGGCGCTGCGGTAAAAGGTCGGCGTCACCCGGTGCAGGTTCGAGGCCGCCTCGACTTGCGTGGCCCACAGCGGATCGCGGGCGGACTGCGCCGGCGCCGGCTCCTGGGCCGCCGCCGGCTTCCACGCGGCGAACCCGACGGCGCCGGCCGGCGCCAGCAGGGGAGCGGAAAGGCGTTTTGTTTTATTCCTATAAGAAAAAGTGAGCAAGGCGGCGGCCAGCGCCAGCGACACCCAGTAATCGGTCGGCGCCAGCCACAGCCAGTGCTTGTGCCAAGCCACGTGGACCGGGTCGAAGCGTGCCAGGCCATAGGCCGGATTCAGGACGAACCAGAGGAAGTCCTCGACGATCCAGAACAGCATGATGCAGCCGAGCGCGCGGCACTCCAGGCGCGGCGACCACTGTTGCATGAAAAAGAATGGAAAATGGAAAAACAGCGCGATGAAGGGGAACACCCAGGCGTGGTAGCCGGTCATCGCCCGCCCGCCCCAAAAGATGTCGAGCAGCCAGTGCTGCTCGACGCGCCAGGTCGGCAGGTTGGCGGCCCAGCCGGCCGGCCCCTCGATCTGGATCTCGGTCTGCGCAAAGAACAGGCCGAGCAGCAGCACCCAGGCCAGCGTCAGGGCGATGCGCAGCGCCTGCCGCCGCGGCGGCAATAACGGCGTCGACGGCGCCGTCATGCCGGCAAGCCGCCCAGCACCCGTTGCAGCACTTGGCGCGCGGCGTCGGGGCGGCCCAGCGCCCTGGCCTTGGCGGCCATCTCGGCCAGCTTGGCCGGATTCTCCAGCAGGTGGCGCACGCGGTACTCCAGCGTCACGGCGTCGAAGGCCTTCAGCGCCACGCCCTGTTCGAGCAGGAAGTCGGCGTTGCGCTCTTCCTGGCCGGGAATCGGCGAATTGACGATCATCGGCAAGCCCATCGCTAGGCATTCCGAGCTGGTCAGGCCGCCCGGCTTGGTCACCACCAGGTCGGCGCAAGCCATCAGCCGCTCGACTTTGTCGGTGAAGCCCTGCGCCAGCAACCGGCCCGGGTGGCGCGCCGCCAGCGCCTGCAAGGCCGCCAGCGCCGCGGCGTTCTTCCCGGCCAATACGATCAACTGGAAATCGCCGTCCAGCGCCAGCAGCCGTTCGGCCACCTCGTCCAGGCTGCCCAGTCCGGCGCCGCCGCCCATCAGCAGGAAGGTGGTGCGGGCCAGGTCGAGCCCGAACCCGCGGGCGCACTCGGCCCGGTCGTGCGCCCGGGCGAAGGCCGGCATGATTGGAATGCCCGTCACGTGGATGCGCTCGGGGCCGATGTCGCAGGCGCGCATGCGGAACGCCACCTCGTCGCTGGCGGCGAAATAGCCGCTCATATGCTCGTGCACCCACATCCGGTGCAGGTCGAAGTCGGTGACCTGGACCCAAACCGGGCAGTGCAGTTCGCCCTTGCGCAGCGCCCGCGACAGGATTTCGGCCGGCAGGAAGTGCGTGCAGACGATCGCGTCCGGCTTGAACGCGGCGATTTCCTTCAGCAGCGCGCGGGTGTTGAGGCGCTCGACGCCGCGCCGCAGCCGCTGCATCGAACTGTCGGGCTGGGCCTCGTTGGTGGCGTGGTACAGATAGCCCCACAGCGTCGGCGCCTTGTTCACCAGCGTGATGTAAAAGTCGGTATACAGCTTGCGAAAGCCGGCCGTCACGAAGTTCATCACGTCCAGATGGCTGGCGACGACGTCGGCGCCGGCGTGGGCGCGGATCGCCTCGGCCGCGCGCATGTGGCCGGCGCCTGCGGAAACGCTTAACAAGAGGATTTTTTTCGGTGTCATCGGAACAGTGGGGTGGTCCCGGCATGCGCCGGAGGTGAATCGGGTAGCGGGAATCGGCTGGCCGCCGGCGCGATCCGGGGCGTTGCCGCCGCCGCGCGTGCGCGGAAGCAATCATACCAGATTGCGTAATTGATAAGTCGTCGCTGCTCAACGGGGAAAACCGCTAGACGGCGTAACTATCCCGAATCATTTTATGCCGCCAAATTCGGTAACGACTCTATAGCTCGACGACCGGCTTTCTCCGCACTACCGAGGTTTGCCAGCTGCGAGAGCGCACCTCAGGACGATCGTAAGCGGTAAGCCGACGGCGTTATTGACGTGACTGGCGTTCGTTGCCTTGGCAAAGGTCGGAGCGCAGTAAATTCTTGGCGAACATCGTCTTCCAAACGCGCGGCTTGGGTTGTTCGACCAACGACGCGCGGCGCATGCGTGAAGCAAATCTCGTCGCGTTCGCCGTATATCGGCCAGAAATAGGTTGCTTCATCTTGCCGGGGCTTGCCCGGCCGGCCTTGATCGGCACTTCGCCCATCGCCTTGACGCGGCTGGCCCGTATCGATTCGAGCTGCGCGTCGTAGATTGGTTCAAGAAGCGCCACGGTCGATTGCATTAGTTGTGTCAATTGCGGCCGGCTGACGCGGATGCTGGCGTCGTCGAGCCGGCGGTGCTGGCGGTGCAGCGGCAAGTGGTAGTCGAACTTGTCGATCACCATGCCAGCGACGAAGCTGACGTCGGCGCGGCTGCCGTCGATCACACCGACCGGCGCGGGCGGGCACGACAGCGCCTGCGAGTCCTTGCGCTTGATCCCGGGCCGCACGTACTTGAGCACGACATAGCTGCCTGGCCCTTGCGCCAAGCGGTGCGTGACCTTCTCGCCGATCACCTCGTACTGGTCCGGCTTGAGCAGTTCCATGTCCGGGTTGGGCACCGCGATCACCTCCACCGAAATTCCAATAGCGGCGTGTCGGCAATGGCGTCGAAACCCACGCCGAGAACGCCCTGAACACCTTCCGGATCGGGATGGCGCTTCGCTTTTCTGGCCGAAGATTTTGCGCTGGAACCAAGCGACCTGGCGGCGCAAATTGACGATTTCGGGCGCCTGCTTGCCCACCAAGTCGGCCAGTTGCACAGGCGTCAGCGAAGGCGCATCTGCAGGCTTAGGGTGGGCACAATTGAGATCGGCGAGCATGTGGAAATGGTATTTCATGCGCCCGCGTTTGTGCTCGTTTTTTGCGGCGCCAGCACAGTATTTTTATAGCGTCGCCGCATCAGACCTCATCGCTGCGGTCGGCAACCTCAAGCTTGAACTGCCATCCCTCGAAACACATCAACGCATGTCCAAGTTCGTCCCAGGAGAACTCTTGCCCATCGATTGTAACGAGCGGCAAGCGACCCTCGGCGGCATCGTCCCAGCCGATGCGCCCTCGGACGGTCACCTCGATGATTTCCAGACCGAGCCTGCCGCGTCTTACGTGCGTCACCGCCAGGGCGCGGCGCATCTTTTCCACGAGACGCCCACACAGGGAAAATAAGTCTTCACGCGGATCGCCGACGATCTGGAATTCGTAGCCGCCCGGCGCGCCGGGAACACAGCACCCGGTAGCCGACATCGATTGACCCGTAGTTGATGGTGTCGTAGCCCGCCGTGACGGCGTCACATCCTTCACAGACGATTTCAGACATGCTGCTCCCTCCTCAGTGCAGTGTTGATGGCGCCGTTGGCGTACCGCCACAGCATTTTTTGACTTTCTTACCGCTGCCACAAGGACAAGGATCGTTGCGCCCGACCTTCGGTGTCGCCCGGAGGATGGGCATCGCCGGCATGGGCGCGTGGCCGGGCATCGCTCGCCGCGAGTTCCAATAGGCTGCGATCTCGACCAACGACGGCACTATGGCATCGATCCATCGGGCAGCATCGCCTTGCGTGTCGGTGATCGCAATGCCGTCTTCGGTCCCCAAACGCATGAATGGCGCGAACCAGGTCGGTTGTCCGACGGCGAGCAGGCTCCACGCGCGCTCGTCGAACTGGAAACCGCAGAGGAAACCATCTGACCATGCGGCGGCGCCGTAGTCTGCGCCGCGCATGAACATGGGCTCGAAACCGGCCGGGTCGGTGTTGAAAGCCTCGACGACTGCGTTGTAATGCCGCATCAGCAGCGAGAGGACGCGGTTCGCATGCGAGTTCTTGTCGAACACGGGTTCGGCCCGGCCATCGGCATGGTCCCATACCCATGGCAACCATGCGGACGGGGGAATCAGCCCGGGACCGATGGCGATCGCGGCAAGGTAGCCGTCGAGCATCGCGAGATCCATCGACGTCGATTCTATCGATTCGTCGGCAAGAAAATCATCAAGCTCGCAAAGTTCAGCATCGGACAAGCCGTGCATGGTTGGGTTTCGCTTGTCCTGGCCGGGCGGCGGGCCGATCACCGCGTCGATGCCCTGTTCATCACTGATGCGCATGGCCTCGTCCAGCGCCGCCTGGTCGGTCGGGAATAGATCATCCCAAACGGTCGAGTTACCGTGCTCGTCGACCACCTCGAGTATCCAATCCTCATTCTCTGCGCGATAGATTTCCACCTCGACACTCCTTCCGTTACGGCTTACTGTCCGATTCAGAGGGGAATAGATGATGGGCGTGTCGTCGTCGATGTTTGTTACTTTTTTTTCAATCCTGGTTGTTCTGCTTGTCGGTGCGTTCTAAAAGGGGAGAACAGGGGAAACGGGAAAAATCGTACGCTAAGGTTTTTTCCGGGTTGCTCAGTTAATTTGTGAGTTTGTTGCGGGCCAGCAGCCGCGCCACCGTAGACGGATGGACATTAAACAGGCGCGCGGATTCGGCGGCCGTTTTCTGACCGGAATCGACCAAGTGGACAATTTCCTTTTGTTGTCGCGCCGTGAGCTTGGGGCGACGGCCGCCGATGCGGCCTTCTCCGCGGGCGGCCAACAAGCCGCTGCGGGTGCGCTCGCGCAGCATGGCGCGTTCGAACTCGGCAAACGATCCCACGATCTGCATCATCATGCGTCCGGCCGGCGACGTGGTGTCGACGGCTTCGGTCAGGCTGAGGAATCCCGCGCCCGCCTTTTCCACCGTCTCCATGAGGGTCAGCACGTCCTTGAGCGAGCGTGATAGGCGGTCGAGCTTCCAAACGACCAGCACGTCGTCCTTGCGCAACTGATCGAGCAGGCGGCTCAGTTCGGGGCGATCCCAGCGGCCCGCCGACGCCTTCTCCTCGAATATTCGTCCGCATCCCGCCGCGGTTAACGCCGCGATCTGTGCCGTGTTGCCCTGGTCCTGGGTGGAGACGCGGGCATATCCGATTCGCATGGGGCAGTCCTTTCTTACTTGACTTCGGTTGCGGCCGGGCCGGGCCGATCCGGGCCGGGCCGATTATCCAGCCGCGCCCTCGACAGCGCCACCGCTTCATGCAGCTTTTGCTCCAGCAGTTGCCGGGACGGCAAGCCGGTCAGATACTCGGCGACGTGAATGCCGCTGTGGTCAAGTTCCAGCAGTTCTATCTGTTCACGGTTCTTGCTCGAGCAAAGAATAATGCCCAGTGGCGGCGCTTCGCCCGGCTCTTGTTCATGTTTGGCCAGCCAGCGCAGGTAGAGCTCCATCTGGCCCTTGTCGGCCGCCTTGAATTCGCCGAGCTTGAGTTCGATGGCGACCAGGCGCCGCAAGCGGCGGTTGTAGAACAGCAGGTCAATGTAAAAATCGTTGTTGTCGATTTGCAGCCGTTTTTGGCGGGCGACAAAGCTGAAACCAGCCCCCAGCTCCAACAGGAAATCTTCCAATTCACGCAGGATGGCGTCTTCGAAATCTTTCTCAAGGTAGCGATCGCGCAGCCCCAGGAAGTCCAGCACGTAGGGATCCTTCAGCACGAGGTTCGGGCCAAGTACCCCCTGGTCGCGCAGGGTCGCCAATTCGCTCGTCAGCAATTCGTCGGGCTTGCGCGAAAGCGCCGTGCGCTCGAACAGCATGGAGTCGAGCCGGCCCTGCAAGGTGCGCGTGCTCCAGCCCTCGTCGCGACACATCTCCAGGTAGAACTCCCGCTTGAGGGGATCGTCGATGTAAATTAGGCTGCGCAAATGGGTCCAGCTCAATTGTCTACTCAGCGCGTAGACAATCTCCTCGGTCTCGAACACCTCGCCAAAGCGCAGCATGTGGCGCAGGTTCTTGGCGCCGAAGCCGCGCCCGTGTTCGACTTCTAATTGTCGCGCTAGCGACGCGACGATCTGTTCGCCGTAGCCGGCCCGCTCCCCTTGGAGCACCTCGGCACATATGCGCCGGCCAATGCGCCAGTAAAGCATGGTTAAGGCGGAATTGACCGTGGCGGCCAGTCCGGCCCGCGCTTCGCCGATCAGGACGCGAATGTCGCCGGCCAGACCGGTTGTTGCTGCTGCGGCTTGCGTGTCTTGCGGTTCCACCAGCTTGCTCCTCGATACGGTTCGTTCAGCACAAACCTGTTGCCAATGACAATCATTATGCAATATATTTAAGCACCATGTGAACGCCATCGGAATCGTGTGCGGTGTCGTTTTCAGAAGGCGACTGCTCGAATGTCAGGAGTCGGTTGCATCGACTGAAACAGCTTAGCCCCCTGTGTCAAACTGTTGTGAGACAACTTCATCGCTCTAATTGAGGAAGTTGACACACATGGATTCTAAAATGACAATAATGGTTGAGCAGCCAGATGTTGGTCCGGATGGTTTTTCTGACGGGGCCTCGCAGGGAACCCGGTGGTGTCCGTCTGAGGTCAGTGTTGGCGCCATGGCTTGACGTTGGGATCCAAAAGGCCGGATGTCGACGAACGTCCTCGAACGTCAGCGAACAAAAAACCCGCAGGTCTCAAAGGGAGAGCTGCGGGTTTTCGGCCTTCTTGGTACTTCTTAAGACTAATTCTTGGTGGTGATAGGTGGACTTGAACCACCGACCCCAGCATTATGAATACTGTGCTCTAACCAACTGAGCTATATCACCCAACAGCCCGGCATGACCCGGTCGCTGGTAAAACAGAAATGGCGCAGTCTTGAACCGCTCCGTGCCGCCTCTGGATGTTCTTGGTGGTGATAGGTGGACTTGAACCACCGACCCCAGCATTATGAATGCTGTGCTCTAACCAACTGAGCTATATCACCCAACAGCCGAGCATTATCCGGGCTTCGCTTTTCTTTGTCAAGACAGGTGCCGGAAAAACTGCGTTTTCGCCTGCCGGCCGCTTCCAATGTTATTTATTTGACACCGTCATGTGCGCCAGCATCGCGCCGGCGGGGTCCGCGCCCAGGCAGTCGACGACGACGCGCTCGGGCATCGAGCGCAGCCAGGTCATCTGGCGCTTGGCCAGCTGGCGCGTGGCGATGATACCGGTCTCGCGCAGCGCGGCGAAGTCGATGCGCCCGTCCAGGTAGTCCCAGGCCTGGCGGTAGCCGACGCAGCGCATCGACGGCAGGCCGGGGTGCAGGTCGCCGCGCCGGCGCAGCGTCTCCACTTCGCCGATCAGGCCGCCGTTGCCGTCGTCCTCGGCCAGCATCGCGTCGAAGCGCGCGGCGATGCGGGCGTGCAGCACGGCGCGGTCGGACGGTTCAAGCGCGAACGACAGCAGCGTGAACGGCAGCACGGTTTTTTCGCGCAGCGCCAGCAGTTCGGACATCGGCTTGCCGCACAGGGCGATGATTTCCAGCGCGCGCTGGATGCGCTGGGCGTCGTTCGGCGCCAGCCGCGCGCCGGTGGCCGGGTCCAGCGCCTGCAGGCGGGCGTGCATCGCCGGCCAGCCCACCACGGCCGCTTCGGCCTCCAGTTCGGCGCGCAGCACCGGGTCGGCGCCCGGCAGCTCGTCGAGGCCGTCGGCCAGGCCTTTGAAGTACAACATGGTGCCGCCGACCAGCAGCGGCAGCTTGCCGCGCGCCGTGATGTCGGCCACCAGGGCCAGCGTATCGGCGCGGAACTGCGCCACCGAGTAGGCGTCGAGCGGGTCGAGGATGTCGATCAGGTGGTGCGGCGCGCTGGCGAGTTCGGCGGCGGTGGGCTTGGCGGTGCCGATGTCCATGCCGCGGTACACCAGCGCGGAGTCGACCGAGATGATCTCGGACGGGATGTGGCGCGCGATGGCCAGCGCGGCGGCGGTCTTGCCGGACGCGGTCGGACCCATGATGGCGACGGCGAGCGGTTTGGTGGTGTTTGTCATGGTGCGGTTCTTTGAGACGTGTGGGTGTTAAAGCAAGGGCGCAAACCCGGGGCCAGACCCTTCGCGCCAAGGCGAGAAGGCACGGCCCCGGCTGGTTGCCCGGAAGGGTAGTTTTTTGCGGCGGCCCGCTTGCGCTTATTGGCCGCGCAGGAACAGTTTGTCGAGCGCGCCGATGTCGACTTGCACCCAGGTCGGCCGGCCGTGGTTGCACTGGTCGGCCCGCTCGGTATGCTCCATCTGGCGCAGCAGCGCGTTCATTTCCTGCACCGACAGGATGCGGTTGGCGCGCACCGCCGTGTGGCAGGCGAGGGTGCCGAGCAGTTCGTTCTGGCGCTCGATCAGCACGCGCGAGCCGCCGTATTCGCGCACGTCGCGCAGCACGTCGCGCGCCAGCGTCTGGGCGTCGGCGTTCTTCAGCAGCGTCGGCACCGAGCGCACCGCCAGCGTGGTCGGCGACAGCGCGGCGATGTCGAAGCCGAGCGCCTTCAGCGTCTCCTGGTTGTCGTTGGCGGTGGCCACTTCGATGGCGTCGGCGTAGAAGGTGATCGGAATCAGCAGCGCCTGCACCTGCATGTCCTGGCCGCAGACTTGCGCCTCCAGCGCCGTTTTCAACTGCTCGTACAGGATGCGTTCGTGCGCGGCGTGCATGTCGACCAGCACCAGGCCCTTGGTGTTCTGCGCCAGGATGTAGATGCCGTGCAGTTGCGCCAGCGCGAAGCCGAGCGGATGCTCGTCCTGCGCCATCGCCGCCGCCGAGGCCGTGTATGGCGTGGCCGGCTGCGCCGCCGCCGGGCCGGCGCCGGCGCCGAACAGCGCGCCGTAGCTGCTGCTGCTCTGGGCCACGCCGCCGCCGGCGGCGGCGTCGTGCAGCGCGCGCGCCGACGGGCCGAACGGCGACGGCGAGAACGTCGCCGAGAACTGCGGTCCGAACGAGGTCTGGGTTTGCTCGCGGCGCCACATGCCGGCGCCGCCGCCCGCCGCCTGGTCCGCCGCGCCCGGCTCGGCCGCGCCGCCGCCCAGGCCGGCGCCGGCCGGTTGCGGCGACTGCACGCTGCCGAAGGCGGTGGCCGAGGTCTGCGCCAGCGCGCGCTGCACCGCGTGGAAGACGAACTGGTGCACCGCGCGGCCGTCGCGGAAACGCACCTCGATCTTCGACGGGTGCACGTTGACGTCGACCAGCGACGGGTCCAGGTCGAGCGCCAGCACGTACGAGGGGAAGCGGTCGCCGTGCAGCACGTCCTGGTAGGCCGCGCGCACCGCGTGCACCAGCAGTTTGTCGCGCACGTAGCGCCCGTTCACGTAGAAGAACTGGCCGTCGGCGCGCGCCTTGGAGGCGGTCGGTAGGCCGGCGAAGCCGTGCAGGCGCAGCGGCCCGGCCGTTTCGTCGAGCGCCAGCCGGGCCTGGGCGAAGCCGTCGCCGAGGATGTGGGCGCTGCGCCTGGCCATTTCGCTGACGTTCCAATGGTCGATGGCGCGGCCGTTGTGGGTCAGCGAGAACGACACGTCCGGGCGCGCCAGCGCGATGCGCCGCACCACCTCGGCGCAGTGGCCGAACTCGGTCTGCTCGGACTTCAGGAACTTGCGCCGCGCCGGCGTGTTGAAGTACAGGTCGAGCACGTCGACGGTGGTGCCGTGCGCGCCCGACGAGGGCGCCACGCCGCCGGTGTGCGAACCGACGATTTCCCAGGCGTGGGCGGCGTCGGCGGTGCGCGAGGTGACGGTGACGGCGGCGACCGAGGCGATCGAGGCCAGCGCCTCGCCGCGAAAGCCCAGCGTGCCGACGTTTTCCAGGTCGCTCAGCGAGGCGATCTTCGAGGTGGCGTGGCGCGCCAGCGCCAGCGGCAACTGCTCGGCCGCGATGCCGCGGCCGTTGTCGGTGATGGCGATGCGCTTGACGCCGCCTTCCTCCAGCCGCACGGTGATCTGCGTCGCGCCCGAGTCGAGCGCGTTCTCCAGCAATTCCTTAACGACGGCGGACGGCCGCTCGACCACCTCGCCGGCGGCGATTTGCGAAATCAGTTGGTCGGGCAGGGCCTGGATCGGGCGGTGGGGCGTGATGGGAGCGTTCATGCCCAGATTATAGCGTTTTGGCGGGCCGCCGCGCCGCCGGGTTTTTCTCAGTTTCCGGCTTGCTCGCGCACCGGAATGGGCGCGTTGCATAGCTCGACGTAGCCGGCCGCGACCTTGCTCCATGGGCCGCCGCGGTTGCGCTGCGCCTCGACGGCGGCCTGGTAGGTCGCCGTCTCGGTGCGCATCACCTCGATATGGCTGCGCTCGGCCGGGGCGACGTCGGCGGCCAGGCGGATCGCGCTGATCGGCACGTTTTTCCCCGGCTGGTCGTAAAAGCCCATCGCCGCGGCGCCGCGCGGCAGCGTCGACAACAGCGGCATGCCGGCGACGACGCGGCCGATGACGGTGATGTTGCGGTCCAGGTGGCGCGGCGCGTGGCCGATCACCGCGTACAGCTCGGCGCCGCCGCCGCTGTCGCTGGCGTTGTCGCGTCCGACCCCGACCGTGCCGTAGCAGTGCGCCAGCCAGGCCGTGCCGCTTTTCGGGTCGCGCGCCGACGGGAAGCCGTTCGAGTGGCCGACCTGCGCCGCGTAGCCGTCGCGGTCGGGCAGGCGGGTGAAGGCGCCGGCGCTCTTCAGCGGCACGGTGAATTCGCCGGCCAGCGTGCGCTGCGCCGTTTTCATCGGCTTGGGGTTCTTCTCGTCCGGGTCGCCCCACTGCACCACCCAGTTGTCTTGCGAACGCAGGATCGCCAGGCCGTCGTAATACCGCTCCCGCACCAGCGCCTTGATGTTGGCGACGTGCCTGGGCGCGAACGCCGGCGCTATCTCGATGACGACGCGCCCGGCCGGGATCTCCAGGTACAGCGTGTGCTCCGCGTCGAGCGGGCGCCAGTCGGACGCCTTGGACGCCTTGATGACGTCGGCCAGGGTCGGCTTGGCGGCGGCCGGGCCGGCGCCGGCCAACGCCGGCAAAAGGGCCAGCGCCAGCGTCGCGGCGGCGCGGCCGGTTGGTACGGAGGTGAAAGCGTGCATGTTGAAGACTCCTGGCAGGGGCCGGAACGGGGCGGCGCCGCGGTCTCGGTTGCCGGCGATTGTAAACTGGAATATAGTCAATTAGGAAACTTCCGGCTTGGCCGGATTGGCGCCGGCGCCGCGTTGGCCGGCGCCGCCCCGGCCGATCACGCCGCCCGGCGACTATTACCGTGATAATCACGAAAATTCCCGACGCGGAGCGCCGATCCGTCTCTGCCTTGGTGTATGATTCCGCCGCGACCTTTAGGAAAATATATGGATTTTGTGCAATTACTCGACATGCTCGTGCATGTCGACAAGACGCTTGGCATTCTCATCGCCCAATATGGCACGCTGGTCTACGCGGTGCTGTTCGCAATCATTTTTTGTGAAACCGGGGTGGTGTTTCTGTTTTTCTTCCCGGGCGACACGCTGCTGTTCATTGCCGGCGCCTTTTGCGCGACCGGGCACATGGACCTGCGCCTGTTGATGTTCCTACTAGTGACGGCCGCCGTTTCCGGCAGCACCCTCAATTACTGGATCGGCGAGGCCATCGGCCACCGCGTGTTCACCCACGACTACCGTTGGATCAACAAGGATGCGCTGCGCCGCACCCACGATTTCTTCGAGAAACACGGCGGCAAGACCATCATCCTGGCGCGCTTCGTGCCGGTGGTGCGCACCTTCGCGCCCTTCGTCGCCGGGGTTTCCGACATGACGCACACACGCTACCAGTTGTACAACGTCACCGGCGCGCTGATCTGGGTGGTCGGCCTGGTGACGGCGGGTTACTTCTTCGGCAATATTCCGCAGGTGCGCGACAACCTGACCCTGATCGTGTTGATCGGCGTCGGCGTGGCGGTTGTCCCGATCATGCTGGGCGGGCTGTGGAAGCTGAGCCGCAAAATGCTGCGCCGCTAAGCCATTTCCCGCACGCAAGGCTGCGGCGCCCGCCGCAGCCGGCCGTTTTCAAGATATTTCTCCAGTGCATGGCCGGCACGTCTCAAGTTTCCCCCTGTTACTGCCGTATACCAGAGTGTATTTTTCACTTTCTGGAATCCCATGCGCAACCTGATCGCCCTGTTAGCTGGCAGTTTCATCACGATGGCGGCGGGCGCGAACGACGCCCCGGCGCCGGCGGCCAAGGCCGCGGCGGCCAAAACCATTACCGACTCGGCCTTGCCGAAGCAGATCTCGTCGCCGGTGATGCAAAAGAACGTGCTCGCGCCGGTCGGGCCGGGCGCCGCCGCGCTGTCCAGCCGCGCCAAGGAGGAACAGGCCGAGGTCGACCTGTCGGCGAAGATCGCCGCGCGCCTGGCCGAGATGCGCGCCACCCAGGCCGCGCGCGTGGCTGGCGCCGCGCGCGCCCGCAAGGCGGCCGGGGGGGGGGGGGGGGGGGGGGGGGGGGGGAGGGAGGGGGGGGGGGGGGGGGGGTGTTCACAGAACCC
>NZ_JBJXIB010000034.1:0-43317 GCF_046115965.1 Janthinobacterium sp. CG_23.3
GGGGCGGTTTTGGTGGCATGCACGCATGATGCGTTATCCACGATTCGTTTACAACAACTTTCTACGCTGTACGCTCAGGCTGAATAGTCACTGTTCTTTAAGGGTATGCAGAAGCTCTACGCATCGCGGCAAGCCTTGTAGCACGTCATCCTGCCCATGATTAAACAATGCAAGTTTGGCGGCGTCGAATGCCGGCAATTCGGTCCCCAGGCAAAATACCTTGTCGAGACGGTCGGCGAGTCCCTCATTCCCCTTGGTGCCCCCACCTGAGCCACTCAGCAAAAAACGCAGTTGCAAAGCGATATTTTGAAGATTGACCGCCGTGTTTCCGTCGAAAAGACTAATGATCGCACTGTCGCGTAAGGTTTTCTGGAAGATTGCCTCGTTTCCTTCCCTGAGATAATACCGCGCCCCCAACAGCGACGACAAATCATGCATCATGTTTTCAGTCGTAACGGGAACAAAATATTTCACCACAGACGACCAGGTGCTGAACTGCTCAGGCACGATATGCAGCCCGCGGGCCGCGGCAGTCGTCACGCAGTCATTAATCAGCATGTCGAGAAAGGCATTCACCAGTTTTCTTCGCACGGCTGGAATGTCCGTTATGCTGCCTCCGTATAGGGAGCGCGAAAGGGAAAAATCGAGGGTCGTTAACAATGCCGTGTTGGCGCAGCCGAGGGCCAATGCGGCGCACATTGTCCGGGTCACCTGCAATGACTTGAGCGTCAACTCAAGCCCGGACCCGGGCATTCCAATGATCGCATCCGATGCAACGAAACAGCGATCAAACGTGATTCCGCAGATATCCGCTCCGCGGATACCGTGGGTTTTTAATTTAGGGATGTACTCGTAGTTATTTTTATCCAGCTGCTCTTTATTCAGGACAAACAAGGAAAATCCCCTGGGCCCGCCCTGCGCGGAGGTTTTTGCGTACACCACCATCGCCGCGCTGCGTTGGGCGTTATTAATCAACCATTTTTGCCCCGAGAGCAGAAAGCCGCCGTCCACGCTTACTGCGCTGACTTCACAGGCAAGGAGGTCGCTGCCGTGTTCTTTTTCAGTCAAGCCAAAGGCCACCGGACCGCCGCCCTGGACAGTTCTCGCCAGCCCCTCCTTCTGGGCTTGTGTACCGGCCAGCCAAACAGCCGCCGATCCGAGGTAGATCGCGGTGTGCGCAATCGCGGCGGTCAGATCTCGTCTGGCGACGACCTTCACTATTGCGACCAGCTCCTGAAACGAGTGCAGGCGGCCGCCAATGGCGGGGGGAATATAGTAAGAAGCCACCCCCCAAGTATTCAGCGCCTCGTATAGCGTCTCAGGAAAGCTCTCCTTTTCATCGTCAAGAAGTGCCTGACGATAAGAAAATGGATTCTCTTCCCGTCGAGGGTCGCCCAAGTGTTTTTCAAGGTCTTCCGCCGCGCGATGTACCACGTTGTTTTCCATATTTGCACCCTTGTATGGCCTTGCAGACAGCATCTACATGCGGCTTGGCACATTCTATTTCACTGTAGCAAGCATTCACTCTTTCACCGAATTGCCGCCTCTGGATATGTGAGTATATTATATAATAGTAAACAATTTCAATATGAGCAACAAGCTGATCCCCCTTCGGCGAAGCGCGCCGCCGGCCTCAGGATTTCGCTTGATCAGCGTTGTTAAATGCTATACCATGCATTTTTATCATTACATTAGATAGTTCAGCCCTTCGGCAGAGCTATGCAACACCCTTCGTAGCACCCGCGCTTTCACATCACATTACAAAACATCATGGTGGAGATCTATGGCTGAGGTACATACCGCGCTCGCATCGGAGCATACTGTCGAATCGATTCAGTCCTGGATTGTCGAGCGCACGGCTTGCTTGCTCGGAGTGAAACCCAGCAAGATCAGCGTAAGCGACCGACTGTCCGACTTCGGTTTGGAGTCCGTTGAAGCCTTCACCCTCTCCGGCGAACTGTCCGATTTATTGAATTTGAAACTATCCCCGACGCTGGCCTGGGATTTTTCAACCATTGCCGATTTGGCCGAGTATCTCGCCGCTGAAGAAAAAAAGAGTCGCTAACGGACGCAATCGCCATTTATGAAGCCACCATCCGCTCCAGTGCTGGAACAGCACCTTCGCCTCCCGCCTCACGCAAATAAATGATCGAAATTCTCTTGCGCAGCCGGCTGCGATGGTACGGCCTCGCTACCGGCCGCCTGTTGCTGCGACGCTGGCAGGCACTCCTGCTGACTCTCGCCGTACTTGCGCCTATGGGTGTTTCGCTGCTATCCCAGGTTAAATCGCTGGCCTTTCCGGTGCTGCTGTTAATGTCGCCGGAAGATAGCTTTGCGTGGCGCTATACATATATCTGCACCATGCAGGCGCTCGCGGTGATCTGGATAATGATGCAACGAGATCAAGTCGGCGGTGGCGAATTCATGCAGTATGCGCAGTCCCTTCCGTTGACGCGCAAGCAGCGGAGTACGGTCGACTTGCTCATCGTGTCGACCGCAAACAGTCCCCTATTCCTCATGCCGATTGCGGCAGTATGCTGGTTCTTCGTCCAGGATCAGAGCGCATTCGCATGGCTCCTCCACTGTCTGTTCATCCTGGTTTTTTTGGTGCTGATGACCATCACCCAACTTCAAGCCCTGCATCGACAATATACCGCCTGGACCTGCATTGCATTCGCCAATATCCTGCTGGCTTGGGCACCGGGCAGCAGCCCAACGGCACAGTTGATCCTGCTGGGATTGACACTGGCCAGTGTCGGCCTGTGGGCGTCCGTGGTCCCGGCCCCCGCCCGTATCCCGTTCGTGCGCGCCTTGCAGAATAGTTTTTCCAAAGCCCTCTCGATGGCGTCACTGTCACGTGTGCATCCGGCGGCCTTTATCCCATTACATTTCCTGCTGCGCCAATCCCTTGCGGAAACGCTGGGAAAAGTCGTCGTCGCAATCGGCATCGCGGCGCTGGCGCTGGGACTGATGGCAGTGTGGGAATATGACGAACGCATTGTTCCGCTGGCGGTCATTGCGCTAGCCTGCATTGCGCTGGTGATCAGCGGCTTGTATCGCGACTTGCACATGGCGCATAGCGCCGCCAGGCCCATCGTCGCCGCGCTTCCGCTGCCCGACAAATGGGAACGCAAGTTTGACACGGCGCTACTGATGCTGCTGGGCATGCCCTTCGCCGCGGTGCTCGGCAGCGTGATCGTATTTCATCACGCCCGATTGCTTGCCGCCGTACTCCTTGCCAGCGCAAGCTACGTCGCGCTGATAGGGATACTCCGCTTGCCACAAGTCAATGCGGAACGCCAAGCCGTTTTTTTAAGCTCAGTAAGCGCCGCGCTATGGGCCGTGCTGACATTATTTGTGCATCTTTAGGGGCGAATCGTGCTGCATTTTGACAAGCTGTGTAAGTCGTTTGGACATAAACATGTTCTGAACAACGCTACTGATCGCTTAGGCCATGGCGTATTCGCTCTACGCGGGCCGAATGGAATTGGTAAGTCGACACTGTTGAGCATGTTGGCTGGCATAGTCGAACCAGACAGCGGAGAAATTCAGATCGGCCCGCACTCCATGCGGGAATTCCCCCTGCTTGCCAAGGCCTGCCTGTCTTACGTTCCCGACGAATGTCCGGTGTATCCGTTCATGACAGGCCGGGAATTTTTGAAGTTTGTCGCGTACGCCAAGCAATGCCAGATCAGCGCGGAGGTTTTCCGAATCGCGGCAAGCCTCGGCTTGGCGGAGCACCTCGACACCCGGATTTCGGACATGTCGCTTGGCACGCAAAAGAAAACCATGCTGGCCGCCGCGTGGATCGGCGAGCCGCTCGTCATGCTATTCGATGAACCGAGCAATGGCTTGGATCTGGCGGCGCGCGAAGTGTTGATCGGCCTTGTGAAAGCCTCGCGGACTAGCCGTACCATGCTGATTTCAACGCATGACGAGTATTTCATATCCGGCTTAGAGGCCAGGGTCATAATGTTCGATACGCTGTTTCAAGACGGTTTGCCGGAAAAACACGCGGAAAAACGCTTCGCATCGAATTAAGCAACCCCGCCGTCGATGACATTCTGAACAACGCTGTTCGACCACGGGTTGATGCGCATTGCCTGTACTCTTAGAGGCAGGCAATGGGCAATTCTCATAGCCACTTCACCAACCCCTAGTTTGTCTTCGCCAGTGTGGCGGCAAGCCGCGCGATCAGTACGTCGATCTGTGCGACCTTGATTTTATCCTGTGCCTCCTCTACCCGCAATTGCGCGCCGTGCAGGTCAACCATGGAAATCAGGCGGTTTTCCCAACGCTTGTTGGCGATCTTGAGTTCGCTTTGCGCCACATCCGCTTGTTTGATGGCAAGTGAAAGCTGGTCTTGCAGCTCCGCTTCAAGCGACTGCTTGTCCTGAAAATCATTCTCCAGTTCGCGCCGGGTCTGCTCCAACTTGAGGCGCACCTGTTCGGTTTCCAAGGACGCCTTCAAAGCGCGCGCATTGCTGCGGTAACCGTCGAACAAATTCCATTTGAAGCGCACCCCAATGCTCAAATTATCCCTGCCGTAGCGGGATACCGCATCGCCCATGTTGCCGTTGTCGCGTCCGATACCGTTGTAGCGGGCGAACAGGTCGATCGTTGGTTTATATTCCGACCCCACCTGCAGCGCGCGCGCTTTCACGCCGTCCAGGTCGGCTTGGGCAATCAGCACTTCGGGCGACGGCGCAGGTCGAAAATCGGCCAGCAGCGCTTCGATCTCCTCCGTTCTGCCATTCAGCGGCGGAGAAGTGCCATTACGCTCGGCCACGGCGTCCCCGCCCACGGCACGGACATAGCGGCGCCGGCCGTCGCCGATGCGGCGCGCCTGATTGCGCAGCTCGATTTCCGCTGTTTCCACTAACAAGCCTTTGGTGGTTAGCTCGATTTGCGCAATCCGGCCCTTGCTGAGCTGATCCTGGGCCAACGTTACCGCTTCCTTCGCGTGTTCGACACGTCGCTCCATCAGCGCATATTTGAGCTGCGCCTTATACAAGTCCCAATAGGCGCCGCTGACTTCAAGGACAATTTTTTTCCGAACTATTTCTTGCTGCGCCTGGACGCCGCGCTTTACCGCTAAACTCTCGTCAATCCGCGCCTGATTCAAGCCGCCGGAATACAGGGCCTGGCTCAGTTCCAGGCCGGCATGGATCTGATACCCCGGAGTGACGCTCCTGACGTCCACGGGAATGGTAACGTTGTTGACCACCGCTTCCACCTCCACCCCGCTAAAATCCTGGTATGACTTGATGCGTTGGACCGTCGAATAGGCGTTAAGCGAAGGCAAGTTGGCTCCCTTGGCTTCGTCGATCCGCGCATCCGTGCTGTCAACATTGATTCCTGCGATTTTCAACTCGACGCGCCGCGCCTGGGCTAGCCGGATCGCATCGGTAAAGCCGGTTGGATAATCGATGGCGGGAGCCGCGCATGCCATGCCTTGCGCGCCGGCGCCGAGGCTCAGGCACAGAAATTTGCTCAGTATTTTTTTATTCATCATGTAGGTATCTGGCTCGGTACGCCCGAGTGGTTTTCATTGAACTATACAATTGCGATCAAACTCTCCGCCCCGGTCAAGGGAACGATATTTTTTACCACCAGCTTCCGCCCCGCCCGTCCGCCATGTGCCGAACAGACCGCGAGCAGATGGTCGGCGCTTGGCCGGCATTGCCAAAAACGCCAGCCGGCCGAATCATCGTTTAATTCCCGATCAATCGACATCTTCGCGACGCCCTCCTCTGTGAAATCAAACCCGAACCGGTCCAGCGGAATCGACAAGCCCAGGCCACGCGCTTTGATATACGACTCCTTGAGTGTCCATAATCGAAAAAAACGCTCCTGCCTTTGCGCGACCGGCAGCGCATGCAGCTGGGCGACTTCAGCGCGCGAAAAAAAACGCTCGGCGACATCCAGCGGGGCCGCGCGGTGGACCATATTTTCAACGTCGACGCCCAGCGCCATCCGCCGGGTAAGGCCAAGTACCACCATGCCCTGCGTATGCGACAGGTTAAATGACAGGTCTTGCGCATCCAGTTCGCCGTTGGCGATCCGCGGCTTGCCATGCGGACTTGCGTGAAACGACCACTGTTGCGGCGCGACGCTCGAATAGCGCGACAACGCGGTGCGTACCAGGACACGGCTCACCAGGAAGCAATGCCGGTCTTTGGCAAAATGAAAACGCTGCATGCGTTCGCGTTCAGCGGGCGACAACAGGGCGTCGTACCGGGCCAATAACAGCGGGTCGTGTATCTGCTCATAGAAAACGCACCACAGATGAATATCTTCCACGTCGAGTTCTAGCATCTTGTGTCAACTATCCCGGCCAAGCGCGCGCCGGCCGCCGAATACCCTACTCATAGCGCAGCGCGATCACCGGACGCAAGCGCGCCGCGCGGCGCGCCGGGTAATAACCCGACAACACCCCGACCATGATCGAAACGACCAATGCCGTGATCACCAGCGACCACGAGGGGATCAATGGCAATCCTGTTACCCAGGTCAATATCAGACTGAGCACCGCCCCTAGTGTTAATCCCAACACGCCGCCGATGGTACTAATGATCACCGACTCCATCAGGAACTGGAACATGATGTGGGCCTGGGAAGCGCCGATGGCCTTGCGCAAGCCAATTTCCTTGGTACGCTCCAGAACTGAATTGCTGACGACATTCATGATGCCCATGCCACCGACCAGCAGGGAAATCGAGGCGGCCAAGATACCGATCAGCGAGACGCCCCGCAAAATACGGTCCGTGGTGCCGATATACGTTTCCATGGTCTCCGATTTGTAGGCGAAGCGGCGGTTATGCAGGCGATCGAGCACGCCGGTAATTTGCGCCACGGCCAGGTCGGCATATTCCGGTTCGGTCGCTTCGGCCTGGACCGCGTGGACATCCTGGTTGCCCCTCAGCACATGAAACGTCGTATACGGCAAGAGAATCCGGTTGTTGGCGTCCTCGATCGACCGAATGCTGGCCAGGAAATCCCTTTTCTTGTGTTCGAGCAAGCCGATGACCGTGTATTTTTTATCGCCGATATGAAATTCCTTGCCGATGGGATCGGCCGCCGGACCGAACAGATCGTCGCGCGCGGTCGTGCCGATCACCGCCACCGCGCGCCGGCGCGCGACGTCTTCCGTCCGCAGGAAATAACCGGCCGTCAGGACGTCGTTATTGATCGCGGCGAATTCCGCGCCGACACCGGACACCTCCGCGTTGCTGAAGCGATTGCCGACCCGGATCACCCGGCGGACCTGCCCGATATTGTAGACAAGCGGGGAAATCCGACGCACCGCCGAGCAGCACGAGGCGCCCAGCACGCTCAGATCCCCGACTTCGATGCCGGTGCCTTGGCGGACGATACGGTTCGGATCTTTTTCGGCGTTGGCGCGATAAATCCAGACCGAATTCAAGCCGAAGGTGCGCAACTCATTCAGCACCAGGAAATGCCCGCCCTTGCTGACGGTGCCGATTGCCATCACCGCGGCAATGCCTATCGTAATACCGAGTATGCTCAGCACCGTCCGCAGGCGATTGTCCTTCAGCGCCAGGCTCGACTGGCCAATACCGTCGAGGAAAAAGCGCCAGCGTTTGGAGGAAAATATATTCATCGGCGCACATCCTGTTCAATCACGCCGTCGCGCAAGCGGATCACGCGCCCGGCGTGCGCCGCGACATCTTCTTCATGGGTCACCATCACGATGGTGATACCACTCTGGTTCAACTGGTCGAACAACTGCATGATTCCCTCCCCCGCTTGCGAATCGAGGCTGCCAGTGGGTTCATCGGCAATCAACACATCCGGGCGGTTCACCAGCGCCCTGGCGATGGCCACGCGCTGCTGCTGTCCACCGGACAGTTGCGACGGCGCATGGTCGGCCCGGTTGGCCAGGCCGACCGCCTCTAACATCTCCCTGGCGCGTTGCTTCCTCTGCGTCGGCGGCGTCGCGGAATACACCAGCGGCAGTTCGACATTCCTCAATGCGTTAATGCGCGGTATCAGATTGAACATCTGGAAGACGAATCCAAGGCGCTGGCTGCGTATTTCGGCCAGCGCGTCTTCGGACGCCCCGGCGATCGGCACGCCGGCCAGCGTATAGTCGCCCTGGTCGACGTTGTCCAGGCAGCCTATCAAATTGAGCAAGGTCGATTTGCCGGAACCGGAAGGCCCCATGATCGCGACGAATTCGCCGCGTTTTATCTGCAAGGAAATTCCCTTCAAGACCGGAATCGGCACTTCGCCCAACATATAGGACTTATAGACATCCCGCAAAACAATCATTGCCGCTCCCGCTCCGCATCCAGATGCAGTTTGTCGCCTTCCTTCAATGGCTTGCCCTGTGCCAAGATGATCCGCTGTCCCGCGCTCAGACCCCGCACCACTTCGGTATGGGTGATATCGCCGATGCCAACCTCGATCGGCACGAAATGCACGCTGTCGTTCTCCACCACCGCCGCCATGGGTTTGCCCTGCATCAGGGTGATCGCCCCCGAGGGTATTTTCAGGATTTGGCCGCGCGTCGCGGTGGAAATTTTCACGTCGACTTGCTGGCCCAGTACCAGCGCCGGGGCGTCCGCGCCCAGACTGATGCGCACGCTCAGGGAATTGGCCATGCTGTCCTTGTTGGTCACCGGCGCCACCCAGGTAACCTTCTCGTTCCAGCCGCGATCGGCGAAAGCATCGCTGGTGACAGCGACGCTTTTTCCCGGCGTGGCGGCGGCGCCGTCGGCCGCATCGAGCCTGATCTCTATTTCGCGCACGCCGTCCGGCGCCAACTTGAACAAGCTGTCGCCGGGCTTGCTCCAGACGCCGGCGCGGGCCTGGCTGGCGGTGATCACACCGGCCCTGGGCGCAACGATTTGAAGCTGGCTGCGCTGCAGCTGGATTTTTTGCAGTTCCGCCTTGGCCAACTCGATATCTTTCTGCGCGCCCTGGACCCGCTGTTGCGCCGCCTCGACGGCGTTGCGCGATTCGCCGCCGACCTCGAATATCTGCCGGATGCGCAGCAGCGCGCCGCGCGCCTCCACCTGGGTTTGCTCGGCGAAGGTCAGCGTGGCGCGCGCCATGCCGATCTGGATCGCATTTTCGCGATCGTCGAACTCGGCCAGAACCTGTCCCTTTTCAACCTTATCCCCTTCCGCGACGTGGACCTTCAGCAGTTGCGCCGCGACCGGGGTATTCACCGTCAATTCTTCACGGTTGATGACGTTGCCTGGCGCCGACACGAAAGTCGTGATTGCCCCGCGCTCGACCGCCACCGTCTTCACCTTGATTCCGGCATTTAGATATTTGCTGTTGGCAAAGCCGGCGCCCAGCGCCAGCACGGTCAGGACCAATCCGCTATACACCAGTTTTTTCAAGAGTAACTCCCACTCATTGCATGGATTGCCATGCCGTTATCGATAGATTGAATTTGTCCATGTTCGATTTTGATGACGCGGTCGGCATAGGAGAAGTAAGTGTCATCGTGCGTGATGACGATGATGGTCTTGCCGCGCGCTTTCAGCTCGGGTAACAGCTCGGTGTAGAAGACCCGTTTGAACACCGGGTCCTGGTCGGCCGCCCACTCGTCGAAGAGATATACGGGGCGATCTTCGAGATACGATGATACCATGGCCAATCTCTTGCGTTGACCCGTGGAAAGATCAATCGTGGTGAACTTTCCATTCACCACGTTGACCTTGTTCGCCAAGCCGAATTCCCTGACGTAGTGCGCCGCGCGCTCGCTCAACTCGTCCTGATCCGCCAGCAATAATTGCTCGAATAAATGGAAGTCGGAGAATATCGCGGAAAAGTATTCGCGGTAGTTGCCCAGGTTTTCCGCGTTCACCGCTTTCCCGTTCAACAGGATATTTCCCTGCTCCGCCTGGTAAAAGCCAAGCAGCAGCATCGCCAACGTGGTTTTGCCGCTGCCATTGCCGCCCACCACGAACAAGGTTTCGCCCTGCCGAATACTCAGGTCGAGCGGCCCGAGCATAAAACGGTTACTCTCGCCGGCCAGGGAATAATGGTGGCAGACGCCACGCAATTCCAGATGCAAAGGCAAGCCGTGGGCGAAGGGGTCGCGCGGTAACTTCTGCATATTCTCGGCGGCCAGGCTGCCTTCCAGCTGCTGAATTTTCTTGAGGGAAATCTCGGCGTTGCGCAGTACCGGCAGCGCCCCCATCAACTGGGAAATCGGCCCGATAAGGAACAGCAGGACGATGGTGAATTTGGTCAGGGTATCGGTATCCGGCGCCATCCAAAACGGCACGACGAACAGCAGCGCGCCAAAGCCGCAATAAAACATCAAGGTGCCGATATTGTCGGCGAAAATATAGCCCTTCATTGCCGCGATGAAGAGGCGTTTGTTGTCCAGCGCGGCCGGCGCGATGACCTTGTCAACGAATAAGGTGCCGCGCTGCGCATTCAATTGCAGCTCCCTGCTGCCGTCGATCAGGCTGCGGAAATTTCGGTACAGGATATCCATGTGTTCGCGCAGTTCCGCCATCGATTGCAAGGGCTTGCGTTCGAGCCAATGGTAAAGAAAGATACCGGTAACCAGAATCACCGCGATCACCGAAAATACCGGCAATGACACCCAGGCCAGGTATCCCAGGCAAATGACGATCAGAATTGCGTTGCCAAAGGTAATCGGCAGCAAATGAAACGCGTTGATCAAAGTGCTAATATCGTTCGTCAAAATCGCCAGCAGCGCCGGCTTGCCCAGTTCCTGGAGTTTTTTAAACGAGGTTTGCAGCAACCGGCCGCTGATATTTATCCGCAGCCGCAGAATCGCGGTTTGCACCAGATGCATCAAGGAAAAAGCGGAACAGGTTCTGGTAAACAAGGAGATCAGGCCCAGTGCCACAAACAACCATGCCAGCGTTGCGCCGGGGACGTTGCCATTGATCTCACTGCCAATCACCGCGGCCAGCCCGGCTCCGCTGATACCGCTGATGATCGCGCACACGGTCGAGAAAAGCAGCAACTTCCAAGACTGGCGGAACAGGTAGTTAATCATTTTCATAATGCAATTTCATAGTTGGCGTGCTGTGTTGGCCTGGCGAGTACATCTGCGGTCTTGATGGCAGAACGTGACTAGCGGCTGCGGCAAGTGCGTGCGCCGCAGCCGATTCGACTGCTTTCCTTAGCGCGGCTCCGCAGCGCCCTCCCGGCTCAGGAAACCGCTTTGATTGAAGTAGTGGAAATACGTCCGCATCAATTGCTCGTCCACCTCGGGGCAGGCAATACCCGTTCCGGCCAGCCCGTCGAGCGTGTAGCGGCAATCGAACTGCGGCTCCCGTTCATCGGACGACTGCTCGGTAAACATCGGCAGGAAAGGATGCAGCGCATTGTCGGCCGGCTGCCGGGTGCGGCGCAGCAGTTCGGCGCGCCACTGCGCGTACGTCGTCATGTCGATCGTATATCCCAGGGCAACCACGATGCCGACCAGCTCGTTCAACGGCGCATAGCGTGGATTGACGATATGGAAGGCCCGCGACAGCGACGCCTGCTGGCGCGACAGATGCACAATCGCCGCGCTGACGTAGTCCACCGCCACCATGCCCACCATCGCGTCGGTCTGCGGCGCCAGCCCGAGCTGCACGCAACCCTTGAGCATCCGGAAAATCAGATCGCTGGTATTGCAGGTGCCGGTCTTGCTGTCGCCGGTGATGGTGCCGGGCCGGTAAATGCTGACCGGAAGCCCGCGCTCGCCCGCCAGGCTGACGAGTTTTTCCGCCACCCATTTGCTCTGCGAGTAACCGCTGGAAAGGCCTTCCCAATTGTTGAGCGGGTCCGATTCCAGCATCGTGAGGGCGGCGTCTTTGGTTGCCGGGAACACCGACACCGTCGAGATGAAATGCAAGGGCTTCCTGCGGGTCTGGCTGGCCAGCCGGATCACTTCCTGGGTCCCCGCCACGTTCGACGCCTTCAGGCTTTGATACGGGAAGGTGAAGTTGACCCATGCGCCGTTGTGATAAATGACGTCGATTTGCTGCGCCAGCGCGGCGAAGCGCTCGGGCGTGAGGCCGAGCAGCGGCGCCGCCAAGTCGCCCGGCACCGGGCAGATACGGGCGGCCAGCGACGCATACCACAAGCCATAAGTGGCCAGGTTGTCCTTGATCCGCTGCAAACCCTCTTCCTCGCCGTCCGCCCGTATCAGGCAGTACAGGCGGGCGTCGCTGCCGCGCAGCAGGTCGTGCAGCAGATAGGCGCCCAGGAAGCCGGAACCGCCGGTCAGGAAAATCGCCTTGGCGACAGCCTGGTTGGCGATCTGCGGCAACGCCGAGAGCGGTTGAATCGCCGCGTCGAGCACGACTTCCGCGGCCAGGTTGACGCGTGCGTTGGGGGCCGGCACGTCGGTGATGCCGTCGCGCACAGCGGCGTCGATGACCTGCGCCAGCGCGGCGACGGTCGGCTGCTGGAACAGTATGCTCAGTGGCAGGTTCAATTTGAACAAGTCGCGCACGCGGGCAATGACTTGCGTGGTCAACAAGGAGTGTCCGCCCAGGTCGAAGAAATTATCTTCCGCACCGACCCGCTCCACCCCCAGCAGCTCGGACCACAGGGCGGCAAGGACCCGTTCGGTTTCAGTGCGCGGCGCGATATGCGCGCCGTCCGGCTCGCCCCCCAGGCCAGCCGAAGGCGGCAGCAGATCGCGGTCGACCTTGCCGTTTTGCGTGAGCGGCAGCGCGTCGAGCACGACATAGGCCGACGGCAGCATGAACGCCGGCAGCTTGGTCTTGATATGCTGCCGCAACGCCACCGCCAGTTGCCGTTTGAAGGCGTTTTGCAGCGGATTGTTCGACCAGCCGCCGGCCGGCGGCGTGGCCGTCGCCACGGCATCGTCGAAGCACAGCAAAGCTTCCTCCCCGGAGCGGCGGGTGAAAATGGCGTCGAACTCGCCCTCTGCCGTCGCGGCGTAACGAATTTCCGTGTGGTAATCTAGCTCGCTACCCAGCGCCCACAGCAGCTCGGGATCGATGGCCGCGTCGCCGCTGGCCGCAGGCGCCGGCATCGGCTGGCCGGCGTCGGCGCCATGCAGCCAGCCGAGCAGGCGAACCTCGTGCTGCAGACGGGCGTTGGCGATGTTCCTGATGGCGACGGTCGGCTGCCGGTCCAGCAGCAGTTGCCGCTTAATATAGTCGCTGGTCAGCGGAGCGGCGCGCCAATCGAGCCAGTCGATGGCGGCGACCCGCTGTACCGGCCGTGCGACGTGCAGCACGACGTCGTAGCGGAACTTGGATAGCTCGTTATGGTAGCGGGCGCGCGTCACCAGCACCTGGACGTGGCTAATCTGCGGAAATTTCTGCTGCAGCGAATAGAAAAAATGCGGATGAATCAGCAGTTCCTCCTCCATCGCCGCGCGCTGCCGTACCCGCGCCCCGACCTCCTCCCGGCTCAAGGGCTGGCTCGCCTTGAAGGCCTGCACGGACGCATGGAAGGCCTCCAGCAGCGGCAGGCTACGGACGTCGCCGATGAAAATCTGGCCGCCCGCGGCGACCGCGTCGACGGCGTTTTTCAGCACGTCCAGCAGATAGTCCAGATTCGGGAAGTACTGGATTACCGAATTGAGCACCACGGTATCGAAGGACTTGCCCTCCAGTTTGCGGAAATCGTGGGCCGGCTGGTGCAGCAGTTCGATGTGCGCGCGCACGGGCGAGGCTTCCAGCATGCGCTGGGTGTGGTGCAAGGCTTCGCGCGAGAAGTCGGTGCCGAGGTAGTAGTCGCACGACGGCGCCAGTTTATTCAACAGCAAACCGGTGCCGCAACCGATCTCCATCAGGCGTACCGGCCGCAAGCCGGCGATGCGCGCGACGGTGTTGTCGACCCACTCCCGCATTTCCGCGTCGGCGATCGGCAGGCCGGTATAACTGCTGTTCCAGCCGGCGAAGTCCGGCACCGCCTGGTCGCGCGCCGCCGATTTGCCGTAGCTGTCCTGGAACACCTGCTGCCATTGCAAGACCATCTCGTCGCGCGCCGCGCCGCCGACGGCGCGCCGCGCCTGTCCGCCGGACTGTTGCGCGACATCGCGCGCCACCACATAGGCCACCAGGCGCTTGTCGCCGGCGCGCTCTTCGCGCGCCAGCGCGACGGCCTCCAGTACGTCGGGATGACTCAGCAGCGCCGCCTCGATTTCACCCAACTCGATGCGGTAGCCGCGGATCTTCACCTGGTGGTCCAGGCGGCCGAGGAATTCGATGGTGCCGTCCGGCAGGTAGCGCGCCAGGTCGCCGGTCTTGTACAGGCGCTGGCCCGGGCGCCCGCTCAGCAGATCGGGGATGAATTTTTCCTTGGTCAGTTCGGGCCGGTGCAAATAGCCGCGCGCCACGCCGTCGCCGCCGATGTGCAACTCGCCGGCGATGCCGACCGGCACCGGCTCACCATGCCCGTCGAGGATATACAGCCGGGTATTGGCGATCGGCCGCCCGATCGGCACCGGCCCGTTCAGCCCGGCGCCGGCCGGCACGTCGTAGACGCAGCAGCCGACCACGGTTTCGGTCGGGCCGTACTCGTTGACGAAGCGGCTCGCCGGGGCGCGCAAACGCCAGGTGGCCAGGGTGCTGCCCAGCAGCGCCTCGCCGCCGATAACAAAGGTCTGCGGCTGTTTGCTGTGCAAGCCGTGCGCGTGGTTGAGCAAGTCCAGGTGCGCCGGCGTGATCTTGATCAGGCTGAAGCGGTGGTCGGCGTTGAGGACCTCGATCAAGCCGGCGATTTCGTCGCCGTCGGGCACCAGGATGACACGCTGGCCGGCCAGCAACGGCGCGTACAGGCTGGTGATGGTGGCGTCGAAGCCGATCGATGAATGCACCGGCGCGCCATACCCCGCCTCGACGTGGTAGGCCTTGCCGCACCAGCTCAGGTAGTTGACCAGTCCGCGATGTTCGATCGCCACGCCCTTCGGCAGGCCGGTCGAGCCGGATGTATAGATCACGTAGGCCAGGTTGTCCGGCCGCGCCAGCGGCTCCAGGTTGGCGCCGGCGGCGTCGGCCAGGCCGTCGCGCTCGGTATCCAGGCACCACAACGGCACGCCGCAGCCGGCCAGCGCGGCGCGCAGCGAAGCCTGGGTCAGCACCAGCGACGATTGCGAATCCTTGACCATGAACGCCAGGCGCTCGGTTGGATGGGCCGGGTCCAGCGGCACGTAGGCGGCACCGGCCTTCCATACCGCCAGCAGCGCGACGACCAGGTCGAGGGAACGTTCGAAACACACGCCGACCAGGCTCTCCAGCCCGACGCCGCGCGCCCGCAGCGTGCGCGCGACGCGATTGGCGCGCTCGTTGAGTTCGGCGTAGCTCAGCGTCGCGCCGGCGCATTCGGCGGCAACCGCCGCCGGCGTGCGCAGCACCTGCTGCTCGAACAACTGGTACGCGCAGTGCTCGCGCGGGTAGTCGGCGTCGGTCTGGTTCCAGTCGCTCAGCAGTTGTTTTCTTTCCTCCGGCTTCAGCAGCGCCAGCGTCGACAGCGGCCGGTCGAGTTGCGCAACGGCGGCGCGCAGCAGGTTTTCATAATGCCCGACCATGCGCGCCATGGTGGCGGCGTCGAACAGATCGGTGCAGTAGACGAAACAGCCGGACAGTTCGCCGGCGTCCTCGAACAGGTGCACCTCCATGTCGAAGCGCACCGCTTCCACCGGCGTGTCGTACGGCCGGATGCTCAGGTTCGGCACCTGCGCCGATACCGCCGGCGCGTTCTGCAACGCGAAGGTGGCCTGGATCAGCGGATTGCGGCTCATGTCGCGTTCCAGCCCCAGCTCGTCGATCAATTTTTCGAACGGCACGTCCTGGTGGTCGTAGGCCTGCAAGGTGACGTCGCGCACCTGCGCCAGCAATTGCGAAAAACTCAGTTCGCCGCTGACCTGCATGCGCAAGGCCAGCGTGTTGACGAAAAAGCCGATCAGCGGCTCGATCGAGGTGTGGTTGCGGTTCGCCGTCGGCGTGCCGATCACCATGTCGCGCTGGCCGCTGTAGCGGAACAGCAGCGCGCTGAAACCGGCCAGCAGCGTCATGAAGAGCGTGCCGCCGCTTTGCTCGCTCAGGCTGCGCAAGGCCCGGGTCAGTTCGGCGTCGAGCCGGATGTTCTGCACCGCGCCGCGGAAGGACTGGGTCGCCGGGCGCAGGCGATCGATCGGCAATTGCAGCAGCAGCGGCGCGTCGCGCAATTGCTGTTTCCAGTAGCCGACCTGGGTGTGCTCCAGGCCGCCCTGCAGGCGCTCGCGCTGCCATTGTGAAAAGTCGCCGTATTGTATCGGCAACTCCGCCAGCGGCGACGGCAGACCCATCGAAAACGCCAGGTACAGTTCCATCAACTCGCGCATGAAAACGCCGTTCGACCAGCCGTCGGTGACGATATGGTGCATCGTCAGCAGCAGCAGATGCAGCTCGGGGCCGAGCCGCACCACCTTGACGCGCAGTACCGACTGGGACAAATCGAAAGGCGCCGCCGCTTCCGCCTGGACCAGCTCGGCGATGTGCGCGTCGCGTTCAGCGGCACCGAGACCCTGGCAATCGATTAGCGCCAGCGTGGTCGGCGCGAACGGCTGGACCAGCTGCAGCGGCTCGTTGCCCTCGGTGACGATGGTGGTACGCAGCGCTTCGTGGCGCCGCACGATCTCGTTGATGCTTTTTTCCAGGACGGCAACACGCAGCGCGCCCTCGATGAAATGGGCCGAGGGCACGTTGTAGTACGGATTGCCCGGCATTAATTGATCCAGGAACCACAGGCGCTGCTGGGCGAACGACAATTGCTGGGGGCCGCTGGCGCCGCGCCGGGCGATGCCGGCCGCTTTGGCCGGTCCCGCGGCCGCGCCCTTGAGGCGCAGCGCCAACAGTTTCCGCTTCTCGTCGGAAAGATTCGAGCGCCTGGCCTGCATATCGGCGGCACTGCCCGCCGGCAAAATTTTCTTGTCCATATAGTCTTTACAATAGTGGGGTTCTGATTCTTTAATCAAACTCCGGACAGCGCCGGCGCCAAGTGGAGCTGCACATAGCCTGGCACGGCGGCAATCCCCTGCAAATCGTGTTCGAGAATCTCGGTGTTGCCATGCTTTTCCAGCGCAAGGAATCCGGCGAACTTGTAGGTCACGTACATCATGCGGTTGCGCTCGTTCAAGATCATTTCGGCGCGCAATTTGACGCCGCGCGCGCGCGCCATGTTCATCACCGAGTTCAGCAGAATGGTCCCGACCCCGCGCGACATCACCCTGCACGACATCAGCATCAGCTTGATGGTCCAAACCGTGTCGGATTTTTCAATCAAGGTCAAACCGATCTTTCCATACGGCCCATAGCGGTCCTCCAGCGCCGCCACCAGCAATTCGTGGCGGTCCGAGGTGCGGAAAAAATTTAGTTCCTCGTACGAATAGATATAGCCGGTGGTATTGAGCTGGTTGGTGCGCGCCGTCAATTCCTCCAGCCGGTGCAAGTCCACTTCCAGCGCCGGCGCCACCGAGAACGTCATGTTCAGCGCGGCGAGGAATTCCTCCTTGGGACCGGCGAAGCTGTCTTCCTCCGCGCCGCGGGCGGCGTCGTGCACATACATCAGCCTGCGGGTGCGCGATTCGTCGGTCAGGAAGCGCGGCGTCAATTCCGGCAGTTCCAGCAGGCCGCCCAAGTCGGCGGCGTCCAGGCACAGCACGGCGGGCAGCGAAAACGCCACTTCGTCGCGCTCGAAAGCCTGGTCGTCGACAAAGGCGATCGCGTCGACGCCGATGTTGAGGCGCTCGGCGATTTGCTGGATCGACGCGCTTTTCGGCCCCCAATTAATCTGCGGATACAAGAAATAGTCGGCCAGCCCCAGTTGCCGCAGGCGCGCCATCGCAAAGGCGGCGTCATTCTTGCTGGCGATCGACTGCAGGATGCCGCGCCGGTCCAGGCTCTCGATAATCTGCGCCACCCCGGGCGCCGGCGTGGCCTGGTCGCCTTCCGACAGCACGCCCTGCCATAAGGTGTGGTCCAGGTCCCACACCAGGCACTTCACTTTGCCGCGCCGTGCGTCCGGCGCCGCCATTTGGTCTCTTTGCATAAGGTTCTCGCTTGGTTTGCCGCGGCCGTTAGCGCCGATAGCCGTGCTGGGCAATCAGAATCTGCTGCATCTGAGCGCTGCCTTCGATGATGTTCATGATTTTCGCGTCGCGGAAGTAACGCTGCACCGGATACTCGCTGCCGCAGCCGTTCGCGCCGTGGATCTGCACCGCGTCGTTGGCGGCGCTTTCAACCGCCCGCGCCGCGAAGTACTTCGCGGTGGCGGTCGCCATGATCATGCCCGGGTCGCCGCCGGCGCGCAGCCGCGCGGCGTCCTCGCACAGCAAGCGCGCGGCCTGGACGTTGGTGATCATGTCGGCCATGCTGCGCTGCACCAGCTGGTGCTCCTTCAGGTATTGGCCGAAGGTCTGGCGCTGCTCCGTATAGTCGAGGCAGGCGTCCAGGCAGGCCTGCGCCAGCCCGACGCAGCCCCAGGCGATGCAATAGCGGCCTTGATCGAGCACCGAGCCGACCACCTGCGCGTAACCGAAATCGAGGCTGCCGATCAGGTTTTCCTTGCCGATCACGCATTCGTCCAGGTGCAATTGACCCAGCATCGCGGCGCGAAAGCCCAGCATGTCGTGGATAGGCTCGACCGTCAGGCCCGGCGTGTCGCGCGCCACCAGCAGCGCCGTCACCCGGCCCTCGCAATTGCCGATCACCAAAAACAGCTGGGCGATCTGGGCGAAAGAAATCCACTTCTTGGTGCCGCTGACGATGAAGGCATCGCCTTCGCGGCGCATGCTGGTTTCGACGTTTTTCGCGTCGCTGCCGACGTTCGGTTCGCTCAAGGCGAAGGCGCCGATGGTGGCGCCGCTGGCCAGGCGCGGTAGCCACCGGTCTTTCTGGGCCGCACTGCCCCACTTGGCGATCGCCGCCGACACCATCGTATGCACCGTCAGCAGGCTCAACACGGAGGCGCTGGCGTAACCGATGTCTTCGCACAGCTCGCCGAACTGGCGCGCGTCGACCGGTGCGCCGCCGTACTCGGCCGGCACATGGGCGCCCAGCATGCCCTCCGCCGCCAATTCGGCGATCAGGCCGGCCGGAATTTTCTGGTCCAGGTCGAATTGGCCGGCCTGCGCGCCGACGGCCTTGGCGATGACCTCGCGCAGGTGCTGGCGCCGCGCCGGCGCGCTTTTTTCCGCAAGCATGCTCATGGCCTCAGGAAGCTTGGGCATGTGGCGTGCCCAGCTTGCTTGAAACAAAGGCGCCCATCGCGTCAACGCTGCTGAAATTTTTCAATTCAAGGTCGGCGTTGTCGACCGCCAGCGCATACTCCTTCTCGATGAAGAGGATCAATTGCATGACGAACATCGAGTTGACAAATCCGGCCTCGAAAATATTGTCGCTGTCCTTGAACTGTTTGCTGCGGACAAAGCCGCCGATAAACGTTCTCAGTGTTTCCTTGATTTCATTCATGTGCGTTCCGTCTTCCATATAAATACCGTTCATTGCGGCTCTCAGTGCGTAGGGTAGTGATAGAAACCGCGCCCGCTCTTGCGCCCGTGCAGGCCGGCGTCGACCATTTTCTTGAGCAGCGGACTGGGTCGATATTTGCTGTCCGCGAAACACTCTTGCAGCACCTCGATCGAATACAGGATCGTGTCGAGGCCGATCAGGTCGGCGGTTTCCAGCGGCCCCATCTTGTGGCCGAAGCAAGACTTGAAAATCTGGTCGACCTGCTCCGCCGAGCTGACCTGCTCCTGGACCAGGTTGATCGCTTCGTTAATCGTCAGCATCAACACGCGGTTCGAAACAAAGCCGGGCGAATCGTTGACCAACACGAAGTCCTTGCCCATGCGCTGCAACAGGCCGGCGGTGATCTCGATCGTCGCCTCGGTCGTATGAAAGCCCTTGATCACTTCCACGGTCTTTTTCATCGGCACCGGGTTCATGAAATGGATGCCGATCACCTGCGGCGCGCGCCGGGTGACCGCGGCGATGCGCGTAATCGGAATCGCCGAGGTGTTCGCGGCAAAGACGCAATGCGCGGGGCAATGCTGTTCCAGCAGCGGATATACCTGCTTCTTGACTTCCCATTTCTCGACCACGTTCTCAATCACGAAATCGGCCCGCGCCAAGCCCTCGTACGAGGTCGTGAAGGCGATCCTTTGCATGGTCTCGCCGACGTCGCTGCGACGCCCGGACTGGTTCAACAATCCCTGGAAACGCAGGTTGTTCTTGATGTCCGTCCTGGCGCGCTCCAGCACCGCGTCGGCGAGGTCGATCAAGATCACCTCGAAACCGGATTCGGCAAGGTTCTGCGCCACCCCCACGCCCATCACGCCGCCGCCTATCACACCGACTACATTCATCTTCCGTTCTCCCATTGTTCTTGAAACGCTCAACGATCGACTACGTTCAACTGCTTTTATCTACTTTTATGCCCGGATCGCATACAGATTGGAAATGCTGGAGGTGCGATACAGCAGTTCCTGTTGCACCACGACGCGATAACCCCGCGCCTCCAGCAAGGCGCGCACGCGCTCGACGCGGCCATCCAGGTCGTGCACCTCGATGACCAGCTGGCGGATGATCCGCCAGTGCTGCGCCTGTATGCCTTCCAGCACCTCCAGCTCGCTTTTCTGCACATCGATCTTGAGCAGGTCGATGCGTTCCACGCGATGGCTGCCGATGATGTCCGACAAGGTGACCAGTTCGCATTCGTACGAGGTATCCCTGAAGCGTTCTTCCAGGATCTCGTCGACGTGGGCCATCACCTGTTGCATGCCGGGCATGCCTTCGTCGAGTTGGTTGTGCATGATCGCGCGCAGCACGTCTTTTTCATCTTCCTTGTCGGCGTGGAAAGACGACATGCCGGTGCTGTGCGGATAGAAGGTCAGCTTTTCCTTGCGGCTCAGATTGGCGACGCCACATTTGAACAAGGTGGCGTTGACCGCATACGCCTTGAGGTTCATTTGCAGCAGCTCGAAAACCGGCGGCGCCGGTTCGAATGCGTAGATCCGCGCATCCTTGCATTGATGGTGGGCGAACAGCGAGAACAGGCCGATGTTGGCGCCGACGTCGAAAATGACGGCGCCGTCATCGAGCGTGATGCCGTTCCTGAAATACACCTTCGACTCGAAAATGTCATGGTAGAAGTGGTCGGTTTCCACCTGGTTGAATTGCTGCACCACCAGCTTGTTCGGCAATTCGTAGCGGCTCGGCTCGACGCTGGTGCGGCCGCGGTCGTGGTCGGCTTCGGCGTCGGCCGGCTCGGCCGCTTGCCGCATGCGCCGCCCGACCTCGTCGTCGGACAAGGCTTCGATTTCCCGCAGCAGGATGCCTTCGACGACGCCGGAGACTTCGCCCACCGTCGCGGCCTGGAACAGGCTCTTCAGCGACAGGTCGATCTGATACGCCTCGCGCACCCGCGAAATGAACTGCACCGCCAGCAGTGAATTACCGCCCAGGTTGAAGAAATTGTCGTCCAGGCCGATCTGCTTCGAGCCGAGCAGGTTTTCCCAGATCGCCGCGACCTGTAGTTCGATGTCCGTCTGCGGCGCGGCGTAGGGCGGCCGCTGGCCGTGCGAGCGGACGGCGCCGGCCTGCTTGACCTGCTGCAGCAAGGCCGGCAGCGTGGCGCCGCGCAGCCCGTCGATCACCGCGCCCAGTTCGCTTGCGCTGACGGCAAGCTGGGCTTTGCCGGCGTGCAAGACGTCCGCCAGCACCGCGTCCAGTTGTTCCCGGTCGATCGCATAGCGTTGCCGGCCCGCCTCGATGGCGCCCGAGAGTGCCGGTGGAAAGGCCGCCGAGGCGTCGTCCGCCGTGCCCAGGCCCCGCACGTCGATGGATACCGACAGGACCGGTTTGCGGCGCGCCGCGAACAACTGGTCGGCGCAACTCTGGATATAGGCGTTGGCGCTGCAGGCGTCGAGCTGGCCGGCGGCGCCGGCCAGTCCGAGGTTGGATGAAAAGAACGCGACGAAGTCCGGCGCCAGTTGCTCCAGCGCCAGCGTCAGGGCGCGCGCGCGCTGCGTTTGCGCCGCCACGGCGGCCCCCAGCGCGGCGTTCTCGAACTGGATCAGGCCGTAGCCGAACGATGGCAGCGCGTGCAGCACGCCGGCCAGGCGCGGGTGGCGCGCCGCGACCTGCCGGTACGCCGCCGCGTCGCCGCCCTGGCCGAGTCCATCGAACAGCTCGACGCGCGCGCCCAGGTTTTCGATTTCCAGCACGCCGCGCATGGTTTCGCACAGCGCCGCCCGCTCCTGCGGCGCCGCCAGGTGGCGCGCCCACTCATCGCGCGGCGGCAACGCCGCCTGCACCATCAACAGCAGCGTCGCGCCGCCCTGCCGCGCCAGGTAGCCGGCCAGCAGGTGCGACAGGTCGCCGGCGCGATAGTCGCCGATGAGGTAGACCGCGTCTTGCCGCGGCACCGGCGGCGCCGCCGCCAGCGGCGTCAGGGCCTGGTAGGCGCGCGTCCAGCGCAGGTAGCCGCGGTACGCCGCAATGTCCCGCGGCAGGCCGCTGTCGAATTCATGCATGATGCCGTCGATCATCCGTTCGCCGGCTTGCGCCGCGGCGGAGATCGCCACGTCGATATTGCAGCAGCGGATATTCGGAAACTCCAGCGGCAGCACCCGGCAAGGTCCCAGCAGCAGCGCTTTTTCCGACGCCGCCTGTTCCTCCCCGGTGACCGCGTGGAGTCCCTCCGTCACCACCGCCAGCTGCAAGGTCGCGCCGGCATCCGCTTCGGCGGCGCCAAACGTCCTGGCCAGGCAAAGCAGGCTGGCATAGGTCTCGCCGACGTCGTCCCGCTGCGCCAGCGCCCACAGATGCAGCACATTGTGCGGCGTCACCGCGCCGTCCTTCAGCGCGGCGGCCAGCATCGCGTAGTCGTCCAGGCTGCCGGCGCGCACGGTATAGGAAGCGTCGCCCCGGCGCTCGAAGCGCTCGCCGCGACCGACCAGTACCACCAGTTGATTGCGCTGCAACAGCCGCTGCACCAGCGCGGCGGCGATCGGCCCCTCGTCCTGGAAAACCAGCCAATGGCGTCTTTCGACGGCGCGCGCAGCGTCGGCGCCGATGCGGCTGCTCGACCAGACCGGCTGATACAGCAAGCCCGCGCCCTGTTGCGGCGCGGGCGCATCGGCGCGCGCCGGCGCGTTGAGCGCGTCGATCCAATAGCGTTCGCGCTCGAACGGATACGTCGGCAGGGACACGCGCGCCGGCGTTTCATCGCGGTGATAACTGGCCCAGTCGATCGGATGGCCGAGGCACCAGAGCGTACCGATCGTGTGCGTCAGCACGAAGGCGTCGGCGGCGCCGCCGTGCGCGCCGGGCAAGGACGGCAGCGCGACGATGTTGTCGCGCGCCTGCGCCGCCGGGTGTTGCTGCAGGAAGCTGGACAGGGTCTGGCCCGGTCCCATTTCGATAAAGGTGGCGGCCGCGCCGTCGCACAGCGTCTGGATGCCGTCGCCGAAGCGCACCGTCTGGCAGGTATGCTTGACCCAGTAGTCCGGATCGGTGGCCTGCTCGGCGCTGATCCAGGTGCCGCTCAAGTTCGAAATGTAGGGCAGCAGCGGCGCCTTCAGTTCGATCGACGCGAACAAAGCCCGCAACGGCGCCTGCAACGGCGCCAGCATGCTGGAATGGAAGGCGTGCGAGGATTGCACCGGCAGGTGCGCAATGCCCCGGTTCTTCAGATGCTGTTCCAGCGCGCCCATCAGCGCGCCCGGCCCGGCCACGACCGACGCCGCCGGCCCGTTGATTGCCGCGACCGACAGGCCGTCGGCGACCATCGGCTGCAAGGCCGCGGCCGCCAGCGCGACGGCCAGCATGCGCCCTTCGGGAAGGTCCTGGATCAGGCTGGCGCGACGGGCCACGACCGTCAGCGCATCTTCCAGCGACATCACGCCGGCCACGCAGGCCGCCACATATTCACCCAGGCTGTGGCCGATCATCGCCGCCGGCCGCACGCCCAGATCGATGTAGGTTTTGGCCAAAGCGTATTCGACCATGAACAGCGCCGGATGTACCAGGCTGGTCTTGCGCATCCACGCCGGGCCGGCGCGCTCCGGCTCTTGCGCGGCGGCGCCCTGGGCCGGGCGGTTCAACATTTTGCGCAGGTCCATAGTGCCGTGCGCCGCCTCTTCCTGCGCGCCGCCTTGCGGATACAGCAGCTCGCGCAAGTCCAGGCCCAGCAGCGGGCGCAGGATGGCGGCGCAAGCGTCGATGGTTTCGCGAAACACCGGCACCTCCCGGTACAGGCCGGCCGCCATGTTGACGCTCTGGTCGCCGATGCCCGGGAACATGAAGACCACGTCGGCGCCGCCGCTCTCGCGCGCCGCGGCAACGCCGCACAGGCTGCGCTTGGGGTCGCGCAGCTCCAGCGCGGTGGCGGCATCGCCGCTGTCCTTGCACACCACCATGCGCCGGTGCGGGAAGGCCCGGCGTCCCGTCTGCAGCGTATAGGCGACGTCCGCCAGCTTGGCGCCGGGGCCGTGGCGCAGATGCCGCTGCAAATTGTCGGTCGCCGCTTCCAGCGCCGTCCCGCTCTGCGCCGACAACAGCAGCAACTGCCATTGCCGGCGGCTGTCGGCGCGCGCGCCCCGCGGCGCCTGTTCCAATATCACGTGCGCATTGGTGCCGCCGATGCCGAAGGAACTGACCCCGGCGCGCAGCGGCGCGCCGTCCCGGCCCGCCGTCCACGGGCGCAGCGCGGTATTGACGTAGAACGGCGTGCTGGCGAAATCGATGCTGGGATTGGCCTGCTCGTAATGCAGGCTGGGCACCAGCTCACGGTGCTCCAGGCACAGCGCGGTCTTGATCAGGCTGGCGATGCCGGCGGCCGCGTCCAAGTGGCCGATATTCGTTTTCACCGAGCCGATCGCGCAAAAATTGCTTTGATCGGTACCCATGCGGAACGCTTGCGTCAAGGCGCTCACTTCGATCGGATCGCCCAGCGCGGTGCCGGTGCCGTGCGCTTCCACGTAACTGATGCTGTCCGGCTCGACTTCGGCCATGGCCAGCGCCAGCGCGATGACCTCCTTCTGGCCTTCGACGCTGGGCGCGGTATAGCCGATTTTTTGCGCGCCGTCGTTGTTGATCGCCGAGCCGCGGATCACCGCGTAAATATGGTCGCCATCCTGCAGCGCCTCTTCCAGGCGCTTGAGCAGCACCACGCCGGCGCCGCTGCCGCTGACCGTGCCCTGCGCCTTCGCGTCGAAGGCACGGCAATGGCCGTCCGGCGACAAGACGCCGCCTTGCTGGTACAGATAGCCCTTCTGCTGCGGCACTTCGATGGTCACGCCGCCCGCCAACACCATGTCGCATTCGTAGTTGAGCAGGCTGCGGCAAGCCATGTGGACCGCCACCAGCGAGGTGGAACAGGCGGTGTTCACATTTACGCTGGCGCCGTTCAGGTTCAGCTTGTAGGACACCTTGGTCGGCATGAAATCGGCTTTGTTTCCGATCACCAATTGCAGTACGCCCATCGATTCCAGCAAACGGTAGTTCGGCAACAGGTTCGCGATCATATAGGTGTTCAGCCCCGTGCCGGCGTAGACGCCGATGCGGCCCTGGAAATGCTCGGCGACATAGCCGGCGTCCTCCATCGCTTCCCACGCGCATTCGATGAAAACGCGGTGCTGCGGATCGGTCAGTTCGGCTTCCTTGGGCGTGAAACCGAAAAAGGACGCGGCGAAATCCTCGGCGCCATCGAGCGCGGCGCCCGCCTTGACATACCCGGGGTCCTGGAGCAGGGCCGCGTCGACGCCCGCCTCGGCCATGTCGCGGTCGCTGAAGAAGCGAATCGACTCCTTGCCTGCGCGCAGGTTTTCCCAAAATTGCCGCACATTGGCGGCGCCCGGAAAGCGGCCGCTGAGACCGATGATCGCAATCGCGTCGGCCGGCGTTTCCATGTCTGTGTTTTTATCGAACATTGTGTGATCCATTGTGTTTTTCTCTATTTTTTCTCAAGGATTGCTTTTGCTTCGCCGCTTGCTGCTGGATTTTTTCCGCCGTCACTTGCCGGCCGCCCTGGTTTTGGTCGATGTGATCGGCCAGCGCCCTGACTGTCGGATAGGCGAACAGGTCGACCAGGGAAAGCGTCGCGCCGTTCTTCGCCAGTTCGCCGAATTTGCTGTACGCCTGCAACAGCAGCAGCGAATGGCCGCCGAGGTCGAAGAAGTTGTCGTGCACGCCAACCCGCTCCACCCCCAGCACCGTTCGCCAGACCGCCGCCACCTGCTTCTCGGTGGCGCTGGCCGGCGCCAGGTACTGCGCGGCGCTAGCCAGCGCCGCGCCTTGCGGCGCCGGCAAGGCCTTGCGGTCGATCTTGCCGTTCGGCGTCAGCGGCATCCGCGGCAGCGGCACGAAGGCCGACGGGATCATGTAGCCAGGCAGCTTGTCCCGCAGGAAGGCGCGCAGTTCGGCCGCGCCCGGCGCCTCCGCCGTCGCCGCCACCAGGTAGGCCACCAGACGCCGGTCGCCCGGCTGGTCCTCGCGCACCTGCAGCACCGCTTCGCGCACCTGGCCGTGCGCCAACAGCGCCGCTTCGATGTCGCCCAGCTCGATGCGGTAGCCGCGCAGCTTGACCTGGTGGTCGAGCCGGCCGAGGAAGTCGACCTGCCCGTCGGCGCGGTAGCGCGCCAGGTCGCCGGTCTTGTAGAGGCGCGCGGCGGGGTCGCCGCTGAACGGGTCGGCGATGAATTTTTCGCGCGTCAGCTCGGCCCGGTGCAGATAGCCGCGCGCCAGCCCGTCGCCGCCGATGTAGAGTTCGCCCGCCACGCCCAGCGGCACCGGCTCCATCCGCGCGTCGAGGATATACAAGCGGGTGTTGGCGATCGGCCGGCCGATCGACACCGCTTGCGTACTGCCCCGCTCTAGCCGCACGAAGGTCGAGTAGGTGGTGTCTTCGGATGGGCCGTAGAGGTTGTAGACACTGTCCACGCCGGCCTGGTAAATGCTTTGCACCAGCGCGTTTTGCAGCGGTTCGCCGGCCAGGCCGACCACCTGGACGCTGGCCGGTACCTGGCCCATGCGCACCAGTTCGGTCATCGCCGAGGGAACGGTGTTGATGAAGGTCAGGGCGCTCTTGTCTTGCAGCGCCGGCAGGTGCAGGGCGTTTTCAATCAGCAGGATGCGCCCGCCCCAGCTGAGCGGAACGAAGATCTCGAAGACCGACAGGTCGAAGCAGACCGAGGTCGAGGCCAGCATGCCGGCGCGTTGCTCCGGCGTGAAGGTGTCGCGCGCCCAGTGCAGCAGCGTGACGGTGGCGCGGTGCTCGATGGCCACGCCCTTCGGCTGGCCGGTCGAACCGGAGGTGTAGATGACGTAGGCCAGGTCGCGCGCGCCGGCCAGCGGCGCCGGGTTGTCGCCCGCTTCCGCCTGGCCGAGCTGCTCGTCGACCAGGGCGATGGGCGCCTGGCAGGTACTCAGCAAGTCCTGGAAGCGCGCATGCGCCAGCACCAGCGCCACGCCGGCGTCGTCGAGCATGAAGGCGATGCGTTCGCGCGGGTAGTCCGGGTCCAGCGGCAGATACGCGGCGCCGGCTTTGAGTACCGCCAGCAAGGCGACAATCAGGTCCGCGTTGCGTTCCAGGCACACCCCGACCACCGCGCCGGGGCCGATGCCCTGGCGGCGCAGCAGGTGGGCGACGCGGTTGGCGCGCTGGTTCAATTGCGCGTAGCTGAGTTCCACGCCGGCGCAGCTGAGCGCCACCCGCTCCGGTGTACGCGCCACTTGCGCCTCGAACAGCTGCTGGATGCACAGTTCGGTCGGGTACGCTTGCCCGGTCTGGTTCCACGCCACCAGCAACTGGTCCCGCTCGGCCGGCGACAACACCGTGAACTCTTCGATGCGCGCGTTGGGCAAGGCGGCGATACTCTCGACCAGGGTCTTGAAATTTTCGACCAGGCGTTCGATTGCCGCATCGTCGAAGCGACCGCGGTCGTAGCTGAAGCTGACGGACAGCCGGGCGCCGCCAACCACCGTCAGGGTCAGCGGAAAATTGGTTTGCTCGGACACCCGCACCTGGCTGATCGCCAGCTTGTGGCCGGCCCGGGCCAGCGATTCGTCGACCGGGAAATTCTCGAACACGAACAGGCTGTCGAACAAGGCCAGGCCGGATGGGATCTCGCTCCACGACTGAATCCGCGTCAACGGCGCGAACTCGAATTGGCGCATTTCAACGTTCTGGACTTGCAGCTGTTTCAGCCAGTCGATGAAATTGGCCTCGCGCGGCACCCGTGTTCGCACCGGCAAACTATTGATAAACAGCCCGATCATCGACTCGATGCCGTGAATCTCGGCCGGACGCCCGGACACGGTACTACCGAACACGACATCGTCTTGCTGGCTGTAGCGGCTCAATAGAATGGCCCACACACCCTGGGTGAAGGTGTTCATCGTAATGCCATGGCCCTGCACCAGGGCGGACAGCGATTGGGTCAAGGCCGCGCCAAAGCTGTGCTGGCGCTCGGCGTAGCCGGAGCGCTGCGGGTTGCGGCGCTCTATCGACAGCGGCGTCGGCGCGGCGAATCCGGCCAAGGCGGCGCGCCAATAGTCTTCCGCCTTGGCGAGGTCTTGCTGCTGCAGCCAGGCGACATAGTCGCGGAACGGGCGTACCGGCTCCCGGGTGTGAGGCCGCCCTTCCACCAGGCCGGTGTAATTGGCCAGCAGTTCCTGCAGCAGCGCGGCAAATGACCAGCCATCGAACAACAGATAATGGCACGTCCAGACAAAGTGGTAGGCCTCGTCCTCCAGGCGGATCAGGGCGAAGCGTTGCAGCGGCGCCTGGCTCAGGTCGAAGCCTTGACGCCGGTCGTCGGCCAGGAAGCGCTCCATCTGCAATTGCCTGTCGCCGTCGGACAGCCCGCGCCAATCCTGCCGGGCGATGGCGATGCCGCGTTTGGCATGCACCACCGTCATCGGCACGTCGACGTCTTGCCAGATCACGGCCGCACGCAAGGCGGCGTGCCGGTCAACCATGGTCTGCAGCGCCTGCTCGAACGCGTGCAGATCCATCGACGCGTCCAGCGTGCAGCGCATTTGCTGGACGTAGACGCCCGATTCCGGCGCCATCATGGCGTGAAACAGCACGCCCTGCTGCATCGACGTGAGCGGATACATGTCTTCCAGCGCGTCGTGTTGCGCGTGCCGCGCATCGAGCCAGGACTGCTTCAGTTTGACCAGCGGGAAATCGGAAGGGGTATAGCCGCCGGCGCCTTCGGTGCAGTGGCGGATCAAGCCTTGCAGATGCGCCAAATAGTTCTGGGCAAGCGCCGCCACGGTGGCGGCCGCAAAACGCTCGCCGCGATAGTCCCAGCCCACGCTCAAGCGTCCCTGGACCACGATTGCATTCACTTCCATATCGTGCGGTGCGCGGTTCGCCCGCGCGCGCTCCGACCCGTGCGGCTCCGACGCCGGCTCGAACAGCGCCGCCTCGTCCAATTCCTGGCCGGTTTGGCCCAGGTAATTGAAGCACAGGGAGCCGGCCGGCTGGCCGCTCAACGCCGGTTCATTGGCCAGGTAGCGCAACAGTCCATAACCGATGCCCTTGTTGGGCAGCGCGCGTAGTTGTTCCTTGACGGCTTTCAGGGCGGTGCCGTAATCGCGCCCGCCGCCAAGCTCCAGGCGTACCGGAAACAGCGAGGTAAACCAGCCGACGGTGCGGCCGAAGTCGGCATCCGGGAACAGATCTTCGCGACCGTGCCCTTCCACGCTGATGGTGATCGCGTTTCCCCCCAGCCAATCGGTCATTGCCAGCGCCAGGGCCGTCAACAGCACGTCGTTGATCTGGGTGCGGTACGCCGCCGGCACGCTGCTCAAAAGCAGCGCGGTGTCGTGTTCGTTCAATTCCACCGACAGCGTTCGGCTGGACCCGGCGGCGGCGACCTCGGCCGGAGCGTCGGCCAGAGCGTCGGCCAGGGCGTCGGCCGGCAGCGCGGTGTGCGCTGACGCCGCCGCCCAGAAGTCGACCTCGCCGGCCAAGGCGGCCGAGGCCGCATAGGCCGTCAGGCGCTCGCCCCACTCCTTGAACGACGAGGTCTTCAAAGGCAAGGCGATAGGCTGCCCCTTCAATCGTTGCAGATACGCCGTCTGGAGGTCTTCCAGCAGAATGCGCCAGGAAATACCGTCGATGATCAAGTGGTGGCATACCAATAACAGGCGGCTGCCCTGCCCGCCCAATTGGAAATAGCCGACCCGGAACAAGGGGCCGGCGGCCAGGTCGCACTCGGCCTGCATTTGCTGCGCGCCGGCCTGCATGGCCAGCAATTGATCGGCCGAATTCAAATGCGCCAGGTCTACGCTGGTGAGCAATTTGTCCGCCACGCTGTCCTGGTGCGCCTGGCGCCACCCGTCGCCGCTGCGGGCGAAGCCGAGCCGCAGGGCGTCGTGCTGCGCGACCAGGGCCTCCAAGGCCTCCTTGAGCACGGCCACATCGAGGCGCTGCCGCACCGTGAAAAACAGCGATTGGTTGAAGTGTTCCACCGCGGCAAGGTCCTGCGCGAAGAACCAGTGTTGGATCGGCGTCAAAGGAGCGGCGCCGTCCACCCGGCCCTGGTCCGCCGAGATAACGGCGGCAAATTCCACGACCGGCGCCAGTTCGAAAATGGTCGGATGCTGGAACAACTGCTTGGGCGTGAAATGCAAGCCGCCCTGTCGCGACCTGGCGATGACTTGAATGGCCAGGATCGAATCGCCGCCGATATGGAAGAAATTGTCCAGGATGCCGACGCGCTGGCATTTCAATACCTGCCGCCAGATCAAGGCCAGGTTTTCCTCCAATGCAGTGCGCGGGGCAAGGTACTCGACGTCGCCGCCGTCCACCTCGGGAGCCGGCAGCGCCTTGCGGTCGATCTTGCCGTTTTGCGTCAGCGGCAATTGGTCGAGCAAGACCACGGCACTTGGCACCATGTAGTCCGGCAAGCTGTTGCGGCAGTGCCGCTGCAGGGCGCCCGCGCTCACCGGGCGCGCCATGCGGGCCCGCTCGCGCAGCACTTGCAGCGACGCCAGGCCGGCCAGCACATCGGGCGTATCCATCCAGTCGACCATGCAGGCGATCTCGTCGACGCCGATATCCTTGAGCCGGTGCACCACTGGCAGACAAGTCTCAGGCGTGCCGATCAGCGACGCGCTCCTGGAGTAGCGTTCAAAAGCGAATTCAACCGCATGTTCGAGATCCTGCGCGCTAGGATTGTCGATTGAAATATTCAAGCTCTTGACCAGGGACTCCATCAGTCCCAAGTGGGCGCGCATGTAATTCATGAACGGCCCGCGCGCCTGCCGCAGCGTGCTCTCGAAGTCGCCGCCGACAAAGGTGTGCACCATCAGCGTCACCGTGCGGGTGGCCGGGTCGTGCCCGTGCGCCAGCAGGGCCGTGCGGTAAAGCTTGATTTTCTCGGCCACTTCCTCCACCGTCTGGCCAAGCAAATGGGTCAGGACATTCGCGCCGATCTGGGCCGCATACAGAAAGGTCTCGATGTTGCCGGCCGCGGTAATCCACAGCGGCAGTTCCGGCTGCACCGGACGGGGGAAGACCCGCACCTCGGAGAATTTCCCGGCGCCGTCGGCCAGCGTCACCGCCTCGCCCGCCCACAACGCTTGCAGCGTTTGAATACCGTCGCGCACGGCCGCCAGACGCGCGGCCGGTGCAAAATTCCCCGGCGCCAGGACGAAGTCGCGCGGGTGCCATCCGGCGGCAATCGCCAGCCCCACCCGTCCGTGCGACAGGTTATCCACCACCGCCCATTCTTCGGCCACCCGGGCCGGATGGTGCAATGGCAATACCACGCTGCCGGCGCGCAGCTTAACGTTCTTGGTCAGCACTGCCAGCGCCGCGTTCAGCACGGACGGATTGGGGTACAGACTGCCGACTTGATGGAAATGCCGCTCCGGCGTCCAGAGCGCTTCAAACCCATGCTCGTCGGCAAATTTAGCGGACTCCAGATACAGTTGGTACTTATTGTCCTCGGCATAGGTATCCGCGCCGAAGTAAAACAGGCTGAAGCTGATGTCGTCGGCCGCCACCGGCGCCGCCATATCGCCGGTGTGCGGCACGACATAGGCCACCAGGCGCTTGTCGCCCGGCGCGTCCTCGCGCGCCAGCACCACCGCTTCGCGCACGCCGGCGTGCTGCGCCAGCGCGGTTTCAATCTCCTCCAACTCGATGCGAAAACCGCGGATCTTGACCTGGTGGTCCATCCGTCCCAGGCATTCGATCGCGCCGTCCGGCAAATACCTGGCCAAATCGCCGGTCTTGTACATGCGGCCGCCGGTGGCGGAAAACGGGTCCGGTATAAAACGTTCGCCGGTGAGGTCGGGACGGTTCAAATATCCGCGCGCCACCCCCTCGCCGGCGATGTGCAATTCGCCCGTCACGCCAATCGGCACCGGGTTGAGGTGCTCGTCGAGCACATAAGTGCGCGTGTTGGCGACGGGACGGCCGATCGACAGGCTTGCCGCGTTCTGTTCGAAGCAATGCAGCGTCGACCATACCGTCGTTTCGGTGGGGCCGTACATATTCCAGACGGCCGGCACATGCGTCAGCAGTTGGCGGGCCAGATCGATCGGCAAGGCTTCGCCGCCGCACAATACCTTCAGCTGGTGTCCCTGCCGCGGCCAGCCATGCTCGGCCAGCATGCGCCAAGTGACTGGCGTGGCCTGCATGACCGTGACCTGCGCGCGTTCGATCAGCGCGGCGAGCTGTTGCGGGTCGTTCGCCACGGCGCCGGGGCACAGCACGGTGCGGGCGCCGCTCACCAGCGGCAAAAACACTTCCAGCACGGCGATATCGAAAGACAGCGAGGTGACGTTCAGCACCACGTCGTCGGCGGCGACGCCGGGCGTTTCCCGCATGGTGTGCAGGAAGTTGACGACGCCGCGGTGCGGCACCTGCACCCCCTTGGGCTTGCCGGTCGAACCCGAGGTGTAAATAACATACGCGATGTGCTCGCCCTCGACCGGATACTCTGGATTGCCGCCGGCATGCCGCGCCGCCATCGGCCAGTCGCGGTCCATGCAAAACAGCTGGGCCGAACAGGCCGGCAAGCCCTTGAGCAGGCTGTCCTGGGTGAGCAATACGCGCGGCCGCGCGTGCTCCAGCATATACGCCAGCCGGGCGCTCGGATAGGCCGGGTCCAGCGGCACATAGGCGCCGCCGGCCTTCAAGATGCCCAGCAGCGCGACCACCAGGTCGAGCGAACGCTCCAGGCACACGCCGACCAGGGTTTCCGTCGTGACGCCGATGCCGCGCAGATGGCCGGCCAGTTGATTGGCGCGCCCATTCAGTTCGGCATAGCTGAGCTGCTGGTCGCCGCAACTAACCGCGATCTTGGCCGGGGTTCTGCCGGCTTGTTCTTCAAATAGCTGATGAAGGCATGGTCCGCTTGGATAGTCGCGATCCGTATCGTTAAAATCGACCAGCAAGCTGCGCTTCTCATCCTCCCCGACTACCACCAGTGTCGATACCGGCGCATGCGGATCTTGGAGCGCGCTCGCCAGCAGGGCCAGGTATTGTTTCGTAAGAATTTTGACGTAATCCTCGGAAAACGCCTGCGCATCGTAGGCCAATTGCGCGTTCACCTGCTTCCCGGCACGCGCACAGGACAGCAGGATTTTAAATCTGTCGATACACGCGAAGTGTTTTTTAAACGAAAAAGACAGATCGGCGGCATGAAAGTCTTGCGGCCACGTCGTCAACTCAAAGAAGAGCGGATAGGTCCGGCCGCCCGGCGCGGCATCGGCGGCGTGAAAATACTCTTGCCACTCGTGGGCGTCGCGACAGGACTGCGCCGTCGCCATCAGTACCGTCAAAAACGGCTGATCAAATTCGACCAGCGCATGGACCGGCACATATTTGCCAAGCAAGCCCACCGCTTCCGCCACTTCGGCGTGCCGCCGGCCGTTCGATCCCAGCCGGATTGGAATATGCTGCGACAGCGTCAGGCGTGCGACCAGGCACTGCCAGCACGCGAATAGAAACGCCTCCACGGAAGTGTTCTTTTCGCCGACGATGTCGTCAATGCGTGCCATCAAGGACGCGTCAATGGCAAAGTCGACGCCGCGGGGCTGAAACGCCGCCGCCGCATACGGCGTCCGATCGAGCGGCAAGGGAAGGTCGACATACTGTCCCTGTTTCGCCCAATATCCGCGGCCGGCCGCCCGTTCATCCGACTCCAGCAACGTGTTCAGCCATTCGGACAGGTCGACATACTGAACCGGCTCGTCGGGCCGCCGCGCGCCTTGCGACAGCGACGCGTAGGAATGCCAAATTTCACGGGCCAATGTTTCCAACCCGGTTTTGTCGCTATACAGGGCCGGTAGGCACAGCAAGAACAAGCTCTTGTGTTCGGACAATATGGCGATCGCATAGTGCAGGGCCGGCCCGTCCACAAGGTCGACATGCAGCGTTGCCATTTCCTGCCACAGCGCCTCCAGGCTGGGCGCGGTAGATGGGAGATCGAGCGAAAAGTCGTATTCCTGCGCGACAAACGCCGCCTCGTCCGCCACCATCTGGCGCGGAAACCGCGTACCGGATGAGGCGATGAAGCGGGTGCGCAACACCTCATGGCGACTGACCACGTCGCGCACCGCCTTCCTTAGCCGATCTTTATCGACCGCGCCGCTGACTTCGATCGCACATTGGGAACGATAGGCCGGACTGCCATTTTCTTGTATCGACCACAGATGTTTTTGTTGAGGAGAGAGGGCGTACAGCTCCCCCGCCTCTTGAATATCGTCCATTTTCTTATCAATCATCGGCCAAACCCTCTAGTACGGATATTGTTCTTGAGGTGCCTGGCGCTGAAATTGCGCAGCCGCGGCAGTCTCGCTGTTCCCTGAAAATCAATGTTGCATATTATTACATTGATATCAATTGTGTAATATCATTATTTTTTAACAACAGTTTGCTTGTTCCTTCGTTTATTGATCAAGCCATGCAGTAGCTCTCTGTCGGCGCTGGCAAGTTGGGTATTTTTCTCCGCATTGATTACCCTCATTTTGTTGTCGAGCGCGGCTCCCAACTCGCTGACGGCAAGCTCGGTCCGGTTGGCAATTTCTTCCAGCGAAATGCCGAACATGACACTCAACTGCGTGACCGTGTAGGCATCGAACAGCTGCGCGTTACATGCCAGCGAACCCGCCAACGTCGACCCGGTTTCCGTTAGATTCAACATCACATCGAACTTCGCAACGGTCTCGTCCAGGTACAGCGGGGTCATCTGGAGATCCGGCAATGTCAAATTGACGTCGACGTTGCTCTGATAATTGAACCAGACCTGGAAAATAGGCGTATGGCTGACGCTACGTTGCGGCCGCAGCACGTCGACCAGCTTTTCAAACGGCACGTCCTGATGCGCATAGGCCTCCAGCGTGACCCGTTTGACACGTTCGAGCAGCGTCATAAAGAGCGGATCGCCGGCCAGATCGATGCGCAACACCAGGGTATTGACGAAGAATCCAATCAGCGACTCCACCTCGGTGCGGACCCGGTTGGCGATCGGCGAACCAATCACGATGTCGCTCTGGCGACTGTAGACCGAGAGCAGCGTGCCGAAGGCCGACAGCAGGGTCATAAACAGCGTCACCCCGGCTTGTTGTGAAATATGCTTGAGGCGCGTCAACAGTTCCGCGCTGACTTCGAAATGCACCATGCTGGACTCGAAGGTTTGCACCTCGGGCCGCGGCCGGTCGGTCGGCAGCGCCAACAGCACCGGCGCGTGTGCCAGTTGCCGCTGCCAATATTGCAACTGCGAGGCCCACTCCTCCCCCTGTAAGCAGGTCCGCTGCCAATGTGCAAAATCCCCATACTGGATGGGCAACTCGGGCAACGGCGATGCTTTGTTTTCCAGCAATGCCTGGTACAGCGCGCCCATCTCTCGAATCAGGATGTGCATCGACCATCCATCGAAAACAATGTGATGGGGATTCAAGAACAGCACATGCTCGCGCGCTCCCAGGCGGAACAAGGCGACTTGGATTAATGGCCCCGTGGCCAGGTCGAATCGGTGCAGCGCCAGTTGCTTCATCGCCTGGCGCATGGCGTCCTGGGCGGCATCGACGTGCCGGCCGCTCAGGTCGACGAGTGGGATGTCCAGGTTGAACGCCACGCCCACTTTTTGCGTCGCCTGGCCGTCCACCTCGGGGAAGGTGGTACGCAACACTTCGTGGCGCCGGATGATTTCATTGAAGGCCAGTTGCAGCAGCGCCGTGTCGAGGTGGCCTTCCAGCCGGATCGCCGCCGGCATGCTATAGGCCGGATTGGCGCCTTCGAAGCGATGCATGAACCACACACCCTGCTGGGCAAAAGACAGCGGCAGCGGCGCGTCGCGGGAAACCCGGGGGATAGCGGATACCCGCCCGCCCGCCTGGGCGCGCAAGGTGTCGATGCGCTGGCTGAATTCAGCCAGGCCGGGCGCCTGGAACAGCGTATGCAACGGTATGTCGATGGACACCGCGTCGCGCAGGCGCGCCACCAGCTGAATCGCCAGCAGCGAATGGCCGCCGAGGTCGAAGAAGTTGTCGTGTACGCCAACCCGCTCCACCCCCAGCACCGTTTGCCAGACCGCCGCCACCTGCTTTTCGGTGGCGCTGGCCGGCGCCAGGTACTGCGCGGCGCTGGCCAGCGCCGCGCCTTGCGGCGCCGGCAAGGCCTTGCGGTCGATCTTGCCGTTCGGCGTCAGCGGCATCCGCGGCAGCGGCACGAAGGCCGACGGGATCATGTAGCCCGGCAGCTTGTCCTGCAGGAAGGCGCGCAGCTCGGCCGCGCCCGGCGCCTCCGCCGTCGCCGCCACCAAGTAGGCCACCAGACGCCGGTCGCCCGGCTGGTCCTCGCGCACCTGCAGCACCGCTTCGCGCACCTGCCCGTGCGCCAGCAGCGCCGCTTCGATGTCGCCCAGCTCGATGCGGTAGCCGCGCAGCTTGACCTGGTGGTCGAGCCGGCCGAGGAAGTCGACCTGCCCGTCGGCGCGGTAGCGCACCAGGTCGCCGGTCTTGTAGAGGCGCGCGGCGGGGTCGGCGCTGAACGGGTCGGCGATGAATTTCTCGCGCGTCAGCTCGGCGCGGTGCAGATAGCCGCGCGCCAGCCCGTCGCCGCCGATGTAGAGTTCGCCCGCCACGCCCAGCGGCACCGGCTCCATGCGCGCGTCGAGGATATACAAGCGGGTGTTGGCGATCGGCCGGCCGATCGAGACCGCTTGCGTACTGCCCCGCTCCAGCCGCACGAAGGTCGAATAGGTGGTGTCTTCGGACGGGCCGTAGAGGTTGTAAACACTGTCCACGCCGGCCTGGTAAATGCTTTGCACCAGCGCGTTTTGCAGCGGTTCGCCGGCCAGGCCGACCACCTTGACGCTGGCCGGCACCTGGCCCATGCGCACCAGTTCGGTCATCGCCGAGGGCACGGTGTTGATGAAGGTCAGGGCGCTCTTGTCTTGCAGCGCCGGCAGGTGCAGGGCGTTTTCAATCAGCAAGATGCGCCCGCCCCAGCTGAGCGGGACGAAAATCTCGAAGACCGACAGGTCGAAGCAGACCGAGGTCGAGGCCAGCATGCCGGCGCGTTGCTCCGGCGTGAAGGTGTCGCGCGCCCAGTGCAGCAGCGTGACGGTGGCGCGGTGTTCGATGGCCACGCCCTTCGGCTGGCCGGTCGAGCCGGAAGTGTAGATGACGTAGGCCAGGTCGCGCGCGCCGGCCAGCGGCGCCGGGTTGTCGCCCGCTTCCGCCTGGCCGAGCTGCTCGTCGACCAGGGCGATGGGCGCCTGGCAGGTACTCAGCAAGTCCTGGAAGCGCGCATGCGCCAGCACCAGCGCCACGCCGGCGTCGTCGAGCATGAAGGCGATGCGTTCGCGCGGGTAGTCCGGGTCCAGCGGCAGGTACGCGGCGCCGGCTTTGAGTACCGCCAGCAGGGCGACGATCAGGTCCGCGTTGCGTTCCAGGCACACCCCGACCACCGCGCCCGGGCCGATGCCCCGGCGGCGCAGCAGGTGGGCGACGCGGTTGGCGCGCTGGTTCAATTGCGCGTAGCTGAGTTCCACGCCGGCGCAGCTGAGCGCCACCCGCTCCGGTGTGCGCGCCACTTGCGCCTCGAACAGCTGCTCGACGCACAGTTCGGTCGGATACGCTTGTCCGGTCTGGTTCCACGCCACCAGCAACTGGTCCCGCTCGGCGTCCCGCAGCAGCGGCAGGTCGGCCACGCGCGTGCCGGGTTCGGCCACCACCGCTTCCAGCAGGCGCGTCAAATGCCCCGCCATACGCTGCATCGTCGCCGCGTCGAACAGGTCGGTGCTGTATTCGAAGGTGTTGAGCAATTGCCCACCCTCTTCCCGCACATTCCAGGTCAGGTCGAACTTGGCCGGCGCCTCCGCACCGGGCAGTACTTCGATGGTCAAGCCCGGCAGTGCCAGCCCGCTCATCGGTGCGTTCTGCAACGCCAGCATCACCTGGAACAGCGGCGCATGGCTGGCGTGGCGCTCCGGGTTCAGCGCCTCGACTAGCTGCTCGAACGGCAGGTCCTGGTGCGCGTACGCGCCCAGCGCGGTGGCGCGCACTTGTTGCAGCAAGTCGCTGAACGCGGCATCGCCGTCAACCTGGGTGCGCAGCACCAGCGTGTTGACGAAGAAGCCGATCAGCGGCTCCAGTTCGGCCCGTTGGCGATTGGCGATCGGCGTGCCGATGCAGATGTCGCTTTGCCCGGCATGGCGGGCCAGCAACACATTGAAGGCCGCCGCCAGGGTCATGAACAGCGTCGCCCGCGCCTGCCGGCTGAGCGCGTGCAGGCCCGCCGTGGTCGCTTGCGAAATGACGAACGGCAGGCTGGCGCCGCGATAGCTTTGCGATGCCGGACGCGCACGGTCGGTCGGCAGCGTTAGCAGGGTCGGCGCGCCGCCCAGTTGGTTTTTCCAGTAGGACACTTGCTGTTCCAGCGCCTCGCCTTGCAGCCATTGCCGCTGCCACTGCGCGAAGTCGGCGTACTGGATCGCCAGTTCCGGCAGCGGCGACGCCCGCTGTTGCGAGTAGGCCGTGTACAGCGCGACCAGTTCGCGCACCAGGACGCCCAGCGACCAGCCGTCGGAGGCGATGTGGTGCATCGTCAGCAGTACAATATGTTGCTCCGGCTCCAACCGGATCAGGCGGGCGCGCAGCAGCGCGCCGCCGTCCAGGTCGAACGGGGTTTGCGCCTCGTCCTGCGCCAGCCAGCCGGCCTTGGCTTCGCGTTCGGCGTGCGGCAGGCCGCTCAGGTCGGTGTGCGCCAGCGCGCAGGCGGCGGCGGCGGCGATTATTTGCCGCGGGTTGCCGTCGACGCTGGCGAAACGGGTGCGCAGCGCTTCGTGGCGCCGCACAATCTCGTTGAGGCTGCGTTCCAGCGCGTCGCCATCGAGGCTGCCGCTCAGACGCACCGCGGCGGGCACGTTGTAGACCGCGCCGCCAGACTCGAACTGGTCGAGGAACCACAGGCGTTGCTGGCCGAACGACAACGCCAGCGGGGCGTTCCGATCGGCCGGCGCAATGGCGGGAACGCCGGCGCCTTGTTCCCGGCGCGCTTGCACGATGCGTTGCGCCAGCGTTTCAATGGTGGTGGCGTCGAACAGCGCGCGTAGCGGCAGTTCCAGCTGGAAGGCGGCGCGCAGCTTCGACACCACTTGCGTGGCCAGCAGCGAATGGCCGCCGATATGGAAGAAGTGTTCGTGCACGCCGATCTGTTCGTGCTCGCCGCGTTGCAATACCTCGGCCCAGATGCCGGCCAGGATTTCCTCCTCGGGCGTGCGCGGGCCGACATAGGCAAGCTCGCTGGAAGCGAGGTCCGGCGCCGGCAGCGCCTTGCGCTCGACCTTGCCGTTCGGCGTCAGCGGCATCCGCGGCAACAGCACGAAGTGCGCCGGAATCATATAGTCCGGCAAGGTCCGCGCCAGCGCGGCGCGCAGCCGCGCCGTGTCCGCCACGTCCGCCCCTGGCCTGTCCTCGTGCGCGACCAGATACGCCACCAGCCGCTGCTCGCCCGGCGCATCCTCGCGCGCCAGCACCACCGCTTCGCGCACGCCGTCTTGCGCCGTCAGCGCCGCTTCGATTTCGCCCAATTCGATGCGCAAGCCACGCAGCTTGACCTGGTGGTCGAGCCGGCCCAGGTACTCGATCTGCCCGTCGGGCAGGTAGCGCGCCAGGTCGCCCGACTTGTACAGCCGCGCGCCGGGCTGCGCGCTGAACGGGTGCGGAATGAATTGCGCGGCCGTCAGGTCGGGGCGATTGAGGTAGCCGCGCGCCAGCCCGACGCCGCCGATGTGCAGCTCGCCCGCCACGCCGGCCGGCACCGGATTCAATTGCCGGTCCAGGATATAGATCTGGGTGTTGGCGATCGGCGCGCCGATGGGTACGCAGGCCAGTTCCGCATCGTCCCGGCAACGCCAGAACGTGACGTCGACCGAGGCTTCGGTCGGGCCGTACAGATTGTGCAGGGCGGCCTGGGGCAGTTGCGCCAGGCAACGCTGTTGCAAGGCCAGCGGCAAGGCTTGGCCGCTGCAAATGAGCAGGCGCAGGCTGCGACAACGCGCCGCCTGCGTCGGCGTTGCCAGTGTTTGCAGGAACACGTCGAGCATCGGCGGTACGAAGTGCAGCGTCGTGACGCCTTGTGCCTCGATCAGTTCGGCCAGATAGGCCGGCTCCTGGTGTCCGCCCGGTTTCGCCACGACCAGCGTGGCGCCATGGGCCAGCGGCCAGAAGAATTCCCAGACCGAGACGTCGAAACTGAATGGTGTCTTTTGCAAGACCCGGTCGGCCGCCGTCAAGGCGTAGGCTTCCTGCATCCATTGCAAGCGGTTGACGATACCGGCCTGGTCGATGCCGACGCCCTTCGGTTTGCCGGTCGAGCCGGAGGTGTAGATTACATATGCGAGGTTGCGCGGCAGCGCGCGCGCCGGCGGATTCTCGGCCGGATAGGCGGCCAGCGCGGTGTCCTGGGTGTCGAGACAGAAAGCCGGGCCGGCATGCGCCAGGCGTTCCAGCACCCGCCGCTCACCCAGCAGCACCACTGGAGCGGCGTCTTTCAGGATAGTGGCGAGGCGTTCGGTGGGATACCCCGGGTCCAGCGGCACATAGGCGCCGCCGGCTTTCAGGATCGCCAGCAAACCGGTCACCATGTCCAGCGAGCGCTCGGCGCAGATGCCCACCAGGCGGTCCGGGCCGACGCCCTGCTCGCGCAGGTAATGTGCCAGGCGGTTGGCGCGCCCGTTCAGTTCGGCATAACTGAGTTCCCGCCCTTCGAACGCCACGGCCACCCGGTCCGGCGTGCGCGCCGCTTGGGCTTCGACCATGCCCTGCAGCGTATCCCGGGGATAGACGCGCGCCGTGTCGTTCCAATCCACCAGCAACTGGCGCCGCTCGGCGTCCGGCAGCAGCGGCAGGTCGGCCACGCGCATGTCCGGCTCGGCCACGACCGCGTCCAGCAGGCGCGTCAAACGCCCCGCCATCCTTTCTATCGTTGTCGCGTCGAACAGGTCGGTGCTGTATTCGAACGCGCTCAGCAATTGCCCGCCCTCTTCCCGCACATTCCAGGTCAGGTCGAACTTGGCCGGCGCCTCCGCGGCTGGCAACGCTTCGAGGGTCAGGCCCGGCAGCGCCAGTCCGCTCAACGGTGCGTTTTGCAACACCAGCATCACCTGGAACAGCGGCGCATGGCTGGCGTGGCGCTCGGGGTTCAAGGCCTCGACCAGTTGCTCGAACGGCAGGTCCTGGTGCGCGTACGCGCCCAGCGCGGTGGCGCGCACTTGTTGCAGCAGCTCGCTGAACGCGGCGTTGCCGTCAACCTGGGTGCGCAGCACCAGCGTGTTGACGAAGAAGCCGATCAGCGGCTCCAGTTCGGCCCGTTGGCGATTGGCGATCGGCGTGCCGATGCAGATGTCGCTTTGCCCGGCATGGCGGGCCAGCAACACATTGAAGGCCGCAGCCAGGGTCATGAACAGCGTCGCCCGCGCCTGCCGGCTGAGCGCGTGCAGGCCCGCCGTGGTCGCTTGCGAAATGACGAACGGCAGGCTAGCGCCGCGATAGCTTTGCGATGCCGGACGCGCACGGTCGGTCGGCAGCGTTAGCAGGGTCGGCGCGCCGCCCAGTTGGTTTTTCCAGTAGGACACTTGCTGTTCCAGCGCCTCGCCTTGCAGGTATTGCCGCTGCCACTGCGCGAAGTCGGCGTACTGGATCGCCAGTTCCGGCAGCGGCGACGCCTGCTGCTGCGAGTAGGCCGTGTACAGCGCGACCAGTTCGCGCACCAGGACGCCCAGCGACCAGCCGTCGGAGGCGATGTGGTGCATCGTCAGCAGCACAATATGTTGCGCCGGCTCCAGCCGGATCAGGCGGGCGCGCAGCAGCGCGCCGCCGTCCAGGTCGAACGGCGTTTGCGCCTCGTCCTGCGCCAGCCAGCGGGCCTTGGCCTCGCGTTCGGCGTGCGGCAGGCCCCTCAGGTCGGTGTGCGCCAGCGCGCAGGCGCCGGCGGCGATTATTTGCCGCAGGTTGCCGTCGACGCTGGCGAAACGGGTGCGCAGCGCTTCGTGGCGCCGCACAATCTCGTTGAGGCTGCGTTCCAGCGCGTCGCCATCGAGGCTGCCGCTCAGACGCACCGCGGCGGGCAGGTTGTAGAGCGCGCTGCCGGATTCGAACTGGTCGAGGAACCACAGGCGTTGCTGGCCGAACGACAACGCCAGCGGGGCGTTCCGATCGGCCGGCGCGATGGCGGGAACGCCGCCGGCGCCTTGTTCCCGGCGCGCTTGCACGATGCGTTGCGCCAGCGTTTCAATGGTGGTGGCGTCGAACAGCGCGCGCAGCGGTAGTTCCAGCTGGAAGGCGGCGCGCAGCTTGGCCATCACTTGCGTGGCCAGCAGCGAATGGCCGCCGATGTGGAAGAAGTGTTCGTGCACGCCGATCTGTTCGTGCTCGCCGCGTTGCAATACCTCGGCCCAGATCCCGGCCAGGATTTCCTCTTCGGGCGTGCGCGGGCCGACATAGGCAAGCTCGCTGGACGCGAGGTCCGGCGCCGGCAGCGCCTTGCGCTCGACCTTGCCGTTCGGCGTCAGCGGCATCCGCGGCAACAGCACGAAATGCGCCGGAATCATGTAGTCCGGCAAGGTGTGCGCCAGCGCGGCGCGCAGCCGCGCCGTGTCCGCCACGCTATCTAGCATGTCCTCGTGCGTGACCAGATACGCCACCAGCCGCTGCTCGCCCGGCGCATCCTCGCGCGCCAACACCACCGCTTCGCGCACGCCATCTTGCGCCGCCAGCGCCGTTTCGATTTCGCCCAACTCGATGCGAAAGCCGCGGATCTTGACTTGGTGATCCATCCGTCCCAGGCATTCGATCGCGCCGTCCGGCA